>JBQTKC010000196.1:0-4890 GCA_052386575.1 Beijerinckiaceae bacterium | reverse complement strand
TCGTGCGACTCACGCAAGCCGGAAAACCCAAAATGGTTGCCATCGTCGCCATCATGCGCAAAATCATCGTCAAACTGAACGCTCGGCTTCGTCCACAACAATTCGAAACATCATGGTAGATGACGGCCATACCGGCGCCTTCCTTTGACGGCTGCCGCCCTGCCCCCAACGCCCGCGCAAACTTACCACGCTGCCCGCATTTTTCGATTCGCGCTTAAAGTTTTCTTAAAACTTTAGCGAAATAGTTGCCAAACACCCACGAAAACGATTGGAAACCACATGTATCTTTCTCTCGGACAAGCCGCCAAGGAGGCGGGCGTCGCCAAATCCACCATCTCGAAAGCCTTGTCTTCCGGCAAGTTATCGTATCGCGAAAAAAATTCGGACGGTTACAAGATCGATCCGGCCGAACTTTTCCGCGTGTATCCAAAAACCACGAAAACCGATGCGGACGAACTCTCACCGAACGATTGGCAACCGGGCGAGGCCGGCGCGGAAACCATGCCCTATTCGGCCAAATTCGAAATTCAGTTCGCCAGATTGAAGAGTCTCATCGCGGAAAAAGACCGCCGCATCGCGGATCTTGAATCCGACCGCGCGCAGATTCGCGAGGACCGCCACCGGCTCACCGAGAACTGGCAAGAAGAGCGCGTCCGGCTCCTAAAATTGCTCGAGGACCAGACGGGCGCGGTAAAACTCCTGACCGACCAGCGGAACAAAGAGGCGGCCGAGGCAAAACGCACGTTCTGGCAGCGAGTTTTCGGCAGTAAGCCGGCGGTCGCGGCCTGAGGAGAACCATCTCGGGCGCGCGGGAAAAAGGTCCTGGTATTGCAAGGTTTTGGAGCGATAAGTGCGTCTTTTCCCCGGTTGGCGCCATGCCGGTTTTGTTGCTCGCGCCGGCCGCGGTAAAGTAAAACCAGGTTCCGCGCCCCGGGGGCCCAAATGTCTTCGCGCTACACGGTCCATGTCGCGCAATCGATGCGCGAGATCGATGCCGCGCAATGGGACGCTTGCGCCAATCCGGAGGCCGGCACGCCGGGTCCGCAGGCCGCGCCCGACGACCCGTATGAAGTGGAGCGTCTCAACCCTTTTATCACCCATGCCTTCTTGAACGCGCTTGAAACTTCGAAGTCGGTTGGCGCGAAAGCCGGCTGGACCAGCGCGCATATTCTTGTCAATGACGCCGGCGGCCGTCTCGCCGCCGCCGCGCCGGCCTATCTAAAAACCCATTCCATGGGCGAGTACGTCTTCGATCATGGCTGGGCCGATGCCTACACCCATGCGGGCCTGCCCTATTACCCAAAACTGCAAGTCGCCGTGCCTTTTACGCCGGTCACCGGCCGCAGGCTGCTCGTCGCGCCGGGGCACGGCGAAGCAGCACGGCATACGCTCGTTGCCGGGCTTCGCGCGCTTCGGCAAAAAGCCGGAGCTTCGTCGCTCCACATCACTTTTCCGACGCGCGCGGATTGGGAGACGCTCGGCGCTTGCGGTTTCCTGCAACGCACCGGCCAGCAATTTCATTTCATCAACAAGGGATACCCGGATTTCGACGCCTTCTTGGCCGATCTCGCCTCGCGCAAGCGAAAGACGATCCGCCGCGAACGCAAGAACGCGCTCGCCCATGGCATCGAGATCGAGCTTTTGACCGGCGCGGATATCGCCGAAAGCCATTGGGACGCATTTTTTCTTTTTTACATGGATACCGGCGCGCGCAAATGGGGGGCGCCCTATCTCAACCGCGCATTCTTTTCGCATGTGGGCGCGTCATTGAGCGATCATATTCTCCTCGTCATGGCCAAGCGCAATGGCCGCTATATCGCGGGCGCCCTGAATTTTCTCGGGCAGGACGCGCTCTACGGGCGCAATTGGGGGGCGATCGAGGAGCACCCCTTCCTGCATTTCGAGATCTGCTATTATCAGGCGATCGATTTCGCGATTGCGCGCGGGCTTACCCGCGTCGAGGCGGGCGCGCAAGGAGAACATAAGCTAGTGCGGGGCTATCGCGCGGCCGCGACCTTTTCGGCGCATGATATAGGCGACAAGCGCTTTGCAAGGGCGATCGACGAATATCTCCAACGAGAGCGCATTCATATCGACGAGGCGCTGCGCGAATATGGCGAACTCGAACCGTTCAAGAAGGGATCTTGATTCCCTTTGCGCCGGTTGTCACATCGATAAACGGTTACTTATGGAGCGCGCCGATGCCGGCACCAGCCTATGACGAGACAAATATTTTCGCAAAAATTCTGCGCGGGGAATTGCCGTGCCACAAGGTTTTTGAGGACGATGTGGCGCTCGCCTTGCTGGACATCATGCCCCGCGCCGACGGCCATGTGCTGGTGCTGCCCAAATCCCCGGCGCGCAATATTCTAGACGCCGATTCCCACATGCTCGGGCTGCTCATCGCGCGCGTGCAAAAAACCGCGATCGCCGTCAAGTCGGCACTCGCCGCGGACGGGATAACGATCCTTCAATACAACGAGCCTGCCGGCGGCCAGGTCGTGTTCCATCTGCATTTCCACGTCCTTCCGCGTTGGAACGGCGTCGAGCTGCGGCCAGCCACCAGCACGCAGGAAAATCCGGAAGTCCTGGAAGGATTTTGCAAAAAAATCGTGGCGGCGATGAAACTGGACTGATCGGCACCGGCGCGCGGGAAAAAGTCAAAGTGAGTGCCTGGCCATCGCCGAGGCCCGCCCAGGGTAAGAACCAACCGGCTTCCCCGCGCCGGCGCAGCAGCTTGGCTCATGGCTGCCCGGAACGCATCAATTTTTACCGGTTCTATTCAACGCGAGCATCTTTATGAGATTTACCAGACCGGCTCCCTGCGCGTACGGATCGCGCCGCAGGTCGACGCAGGCAGAAAGGAGAATCTCCTTAACTCGATCAGGATAACCGATAAACTCCCTCCGAAGTGACAAAAAAGCAGCTAATATCCCTGAAACATGCGGTGTTGCCATGCTTGTTCCGCTCATTTCGATATATAGGTTCTGGCCGGGCGAGCTTCCGGGGGCCGCGACATTCGACCAATCATGACGAGCGGATAGAATCTTCTCCCCCGGCGCGACAACATCAGGTTTTCGACGCCCATCCGCGGTTGGTCCTCGCGAAGAAAAATATGAAATCCCATAAGTATGAGGGTTTGTCTTGTGAACGGAACCTACCGCAATCGCTTCCTCGAGGTTTGCGGGGTCGCCGATCGAGAGATCGAGATTAGCCTGTATGGGTCCTCCGCCTTCTGCCCCCATCAGCAGCGCGAAGCCTTCATTTCCTGCCGCAAGACAGACCACCACTCCTTGACGCCAAAGGCGGCGGAGCTCTTCGCAAAGGGGGGTATGCCCCGTACCATAAATACTTGGGTCGAAGTTTCCACCAAGACTGAGATTAACCCCATGTATGATCAATTGCCCTGCAGCTTCATTAGTGTCGCTAATCAAATCGAGCGCTTTTATGATCCAGCTATCGCGGCCGTTGCCGTTATCATCAAGTACTTTGAAGCCATAGAGACCGCAACGAGGCGCCATTCCAGCAAATTTGTCGCTAACTATGTCGTATTCTCCGGCAATAATTCCTGCGACATGGGTGCCGTGGCCGTTTCCATCCAGATTTGAAAATTCCTGCATCCCCGGCCTTAGTTCGGGTGGCTTCCCTCCCTTTGTACAATCCCATTGTGCGAGGACGTTGCTATGCTTTTGGAAATGGGGATGATCGGCGCGGATGCCGGTATCGAGCACCGCCCAACACATTTTATTCCCATCGGCGCCGTAGCTGATATTTGCCGGCCGGGCCTGAATCGTATGGGTCGATTCCCGCACGAGCGCGCGTTTGCTTGCGTTGCGCCAAATGTAACCAAACTCAAGATCCTTGAACACCGAACGCAGCGTTTCGGCTTCCAATCGCGTCAAATCGGCGGCAATAAAATGCCGAAGGCGTTCAACATTCGCAGCCTCCGGATTTTGATTCGTCGCTTTAAGAATATCCGAAATCTTGTTTTCGACGGCCTCTGCGATTTCGTTCAAGCGTTTGGGACTAGCCGGGTCGCCCGGTTTGCTCTGTGAAAGTTGAATGAGCGTTGCGTGGCGCTGCCCACTAAAGCCGTCCTCCAAGTCCGCAACAAGGTCCTTTGCGATCGCGAAGGGAGCGATGGATTGCGAAAAGCTCGCGCCCAGTACACGTCTTACAGCGGCTTGGACTGCATTCGTCTTCAGATAGCCAGTACCGGAATGAGGATGGTTTGGAGAGTCTGGATTGAACTCAATTACATTCTCGATCCTTCCTTCAAAGTCATTTGAAATGTCTTTATCAAGGGCAACCGGATCGAGCGGGTCGGCAACATTGAGCCAATGATCAACGCAGGATGGGAACGGCAGAGTGCTCCCCGTCCGCTGCCGCAACGCGTCTTGAACCTCCTGGAGTCCGAGCGGAGAGCCGACAGAGATAAATAGCGCCACTTGGCACTGTGCGCGGTCAAGCTGCCTTAGGACGTCATAAGCGATCATTGATCCTTGGCTGTGCCCTATGATGACAAATGGGCCGCCGCCTGCGGAAATCCGGTCTATTAGGCTCTGCTCCATTGCGTCCCGCCGTTCCTTCACGAACATGAAGTCATTCACATCGCGAAGAAAGGCGCGGGTCAGGTTCCGGGCGATTAGCCGGCGGAGAAACTCGGGCAATGGCAGGACCTTGGCTTGGACCCCCTTTGTAGTGAAACTGGCCTCTAAATTCGGTGCAGCACCGCGACCAATCACCTTATCGGCAATCTGTGTTAACTATCCCCCGGCAAAGCCGGGGGCTTTATGATTGGAGCCGCTCGAAGCGGCAGGAGGGGTCGCTGACGCGGCCCCTTAAGCTTGAAGCCCCAAAGGGGCATAGTCAACGCCAGAGGCTCATCTG
>JBQTKC010000195.1:0-1847 GCA_052386575.1 Beijerinckiaceae bacterium | reverse complement strand
TATCGCGCTCGACAAATTCATCGTCGATGCCGCGCTACGCGCCGGTACCCGGATATTGGCCGGGTACAAGCTACCCGGTTTCGGGGCCGGCCGCGAGGCGGTCGCGGTGGAGGCGGTGAGCGCGAACCGCCGCGTCACATTGAGCTGCCGCCTGCTGATCGGCGCCGACGGCAGCAGTTCGACGGTGGCGCGATTGCTGCGCGGATCGGCGCCGCCGCGGCGCGACCGGTTCATCGCGTGCCGGGCCTATGTCGCCAACGTCGAGGGACCTGACGACCAGCTCGACCTCTATTTCGACGGCCGCTGCTATCCGGGTTTGTATTGGTTGTTTCCCACCGGCAATGGGGAGGCGAATGTCGGGCTCGGCATGGCGCTCGAAACATGGCCCGCCCACAACCTTACTCCCGCTGCCATGTTGCGCCGCTTGATGCGCGACGACGCGGCTCTCGCGGCGCGCCTGCGCAAGGCGCGCTTGCTCGGCAAGATCGCGGGCTGGCCATTGATGACCTACAACCATCGCCTCAAGATCGTGTCCGATCGCGTTATGTTGATCGGCGACGCGGCGAATCTCATCAATCCGCTTAACGGCGAGGGCATCCAATACGCACTGCTAAGCGCCCGCTGGGCGGCCGAGGCGCTGGCGCCGTGTCTGCGCGACGACGATTTTTCCGCGCCGGCGCTCGCGCCTTTTGCCGCGCGTGTCGAGAGCGAACTGCGCTACGACATGGCGCTGTCCCGGCTTATTGTGCAGTTCGCCAGCAACCGGGCGCTTACCCCGGCGTTGATCTGGGCGTCAAAAATAATCGCGGAGCGCGCCCGCAAGGATGCCAATTTTGCGCGCACGGTATCTGGAATCTTCGCCGGGCTGTTACCGGCGCGCGACGCATTTAAGGTGGTTGGGGGCATCACCGGCCAGACGGCCCGGTCGCTCGCCAGAAAGGCTGCGGCCATCGCGCTCGGTGGCCCACTCGGCCGGTCAGGCCCTGGCCTTGACGGCGCGGCGGCCCGTTTCCAGCTTGCGCGCGATTTGGCAAAGGATCCCGCGGGTTTCGCCGCATGGTTGAAATGCGCCGCGGCTTGCACGATGGAACTCGGCTCGCAGGCCGCGTGGAATGCCATCGCGGGCACGCCGAAATTATCGGCCCTGCATCGGCTTGTCGCATCGAATTGGTTGGGACGGCTGTTGAAACATGGTGTCTCTCCCGCCAACTTTGCCAAGGCCGCGCCGCGGCGCCACAGGCCAAGCGATGGTTCCGCCCGTTAGGAAGTTGGCGGGTTGCCTTGATCGCGACATTCGCGTGAAGCTAGCGTGTCCGTCCTCGAGTCGATCTCCGAGTAGGGCGTTGGCGAGGAGCGTGGAACGGCGAGATGGCTCTCGCCCCAGGCGGCGATCTCGTCGAAATCGTCGCAAGAGCAAATTGTTGCAAGCGGCAGCAAGAGCAGGACCTCGGCGAGGGCATACATGACGCGCCACGATGAGCGTTCGTCCGCGAGCTTGCAAAAATGCGTGCGCACAAAGGCCAACTGATCGCGCCGACTCTGCTCGTCCGCAAGCTTGCAAACCAGATCGTCCATGGTCGCGCTCCCTGCCCGAAACAGAGCGCTCAGGGAATCACGCCACGCCGCCAACGCAAGATCAGCCCAAAAGCCCGTTAGCCGACTTTCGAGCCGTGCATAAGATTCTGCTGATTCTTGACGTCTCGACTTACTATTGAACACCTCACGAAATTATAACTTCTGGGGACCTCGAGGAATTTAAGCTTTTGATGCGGCGGAGGTGAAAGAAGGCCTGTTTGGGGAGCCGCGGCGTCGTGTTGCACCGCGAAGTTCGCCGCCTCCCCGCCGCG
>JBQTKC010000194.1:0-3206 GCA_052386575.1 Beijerinckiaceae bacterium | reverse complement strand
CTGCCGGGGTTTCGCCTCGCCGATCTTTCCGCGCATGGGCCCTTGCTCGCCCTCGCGCGCGACGAAGCGCGCAAGATCGTCGAAAAGAATCCGCGCCTCGAAGGCACGCGCGGCGAGGCGCTGCGGTTGCTCCTCAATATTTTCGAGCGCGGCGAAGCGATAAGGCTTTTGCGCGGGGGGTAGCGGCGGGGGCAACCAGCTGTGCAACACGGCTCGCCCAGGGCTCGGGGATGATCCCTGGCGTTTTTTGTCCGGCTGGTCACGTCATTTGCAACAGGGCAAGCGACATCGATCGCTTCTTGGACAAGTTGCCAAAGGATTTGATTGAGCGGCTGAAGGCGCTGCTCAAGGGCGGCACGGTCATCGGCACCGGAACGGGCGAGATTGAAATCGAGCGGTCGCTGGCCCACGGCCATGTTGCAGCGCCGAACGAGCACGCAAGCGCGAGGAACTTCAGGCCGCGACCGAACGCGCGCTCACCCGGATCGAAGCCCAGGTTCGCCGCAAAGGCGCGCGCCTGAAGAGCGCCGCCGAGATCGGCGCTCCAGGAGGATGCCTTCAAAAAACCCGATCGACAATTTATCGAGTCGAAGCAGTTTGTTACGCTGTCCGCAAATGAAAACTTCGGGCTAGAGTTGCGCCAGCAGGGTTTCCGCGCTCGACGCTTCGACCTTGCCAGGCGACGCTTCGACATTGAGCTTTCGCACCACGCCATTGTCGACAATCATCGTGTAGCGCTGCGAGCGGACGCCGAGCCCGCGCGCGGTGAGGTCGAGCGAAAGCCCGAGCGCGCGCGCGAAGTCGCCATTGCCGTCTGCGAGAAAAGTAATCTTGCCGCCGGCGCCGGCGCTTTTGGCCCATGCATCCATGACGAAAACGTCGTTTACGCCGGTCACCGCGACCTCGTCCACTCCCTGTGCCTTGAATTGATCGAGGTTGTCGAGAAAACCTGGCAAATGTTGTTTGTCGCAGACGGGCGTAAAAGCCCCGGCTACGCCGAAAAGGACCACCTTACGGTCCTCAAAAATCTGATCCGTGGTCCGCAGTTGGGGGCCATCCGCCGTCATGACCGTAAATGTTGCGTTAGGGATCGGATCGCCACTCTGGATTGTCATTGTTGCTCCTCGTGCCGCTTGAATTAACATGCCGCCAAGGCGTGATGTTACGCGAACACGCCGCGTTAATCGAGGAATCGCAACGGCGGTTTTCGTTGTTTTCCAGGAGGCGCCGGCTTCAACAAGTTTCATTGAAGTGTGGTGGCATCGAGGTCAACCGCGAACTCATAACTTTGCTGTTCATTCCGCATTGTGAGGGTCACAGGGACGAGGGCGCGGCTGCCGGTTCGCGGCATTTCGACCGCGACGATCAGGAATTCGCCGGGGCGGGCCGATTTTCGTGTCTCGAAATACCAGCCTGGAGGGGCCTCGGCGAAGAGATCTTGCGCGCGGCCGCGCGGCGTCAGCCGCCAAGTGGGCATGGGCGCGGTTTCGTCGCGCGAGATCGCGACCCTGGCGTCGCGTTGTTCCGGCGTTAGACGGAGAGGAACGGCGGCTTCCGCCTCAGCGATCGCAGCTGCATCCGGACTCGCGGTCCCGGCCTCCGGCTCGGGGAGCAATGTAAGCCTCGCCTCGGCTTTGGCGGGAAGGCAGACCCGGAGACAAACAGCGTAGGACAGGTTCAAGACCAATACTACGGGGCGGGTGGCGTCCTCCGGCGTTACGCGAAGGGGAAAAATCACCCGGTCGCGATAGCCAAAAGCCTCGACCCCGTCTTCGTCGATTCGCATCGGCGCCGGATAGGAAATTTCAATATGAGCGGCATTCGCCGATCCTTCGAAAGAAAATACCGGCGGCACGCCGGCGCCGCCTGGCATGCGCCAATAGGTGAGTGCGCCGGGAGCAAGTCGGATCTCGACACCGGCGCGATAGGCGTTTTGCGGCAGGCCGCCCCCAGCGGCAATCAGCCGCAACAACGATTGCTGTCCCGACGCCCACGTGCTCGGGTAAGGATCACAGTGGAGTCTGGCGGGAGACAGAAGCGGCAAAAGCGGCGCGTAGATAAGGAGGACACCGGCTCTCCAAGCAAGGTTGAAAGGCCGAATAAAGATTTGCATGGGAGAATGCCGGTCATTGGCCGCGACGGCGCCAATTTATTTCGCGGACGCGAATGCCGCAACCGCAATTGTCTCAATTTCGGTTGCCTGAAATGAGGCGTGTGACATGGGATCGAAAATTTCGCCAGCGGCCCCGCGGCAAAGCCAGAGCGGGTTTCTCGACGGGCAGTTGCTTATCGCGATGCCGGGGATGCTGGACGATCGCTTTGCCCGCTCGGTCATCTATGTTTGCGCCCATTCCGAGGAGGGCGCGATGGGGATCATCGTCAACCGCCCGGCGGAAACCGTCGATTTTTCGCAGCTTTTGGTGCAGCTTAACGTGATTGCCCCGGACGAGGCGATCCGTTTGCCGGCGGAAGCGAGTTCCGTGCCGGTGCTGAACGGGGGCCCCGTCGACACCAGCCGCGGTTTCGTGCTTCATTCCAACGATTATTCCATCGAAAATTCCACTTTGCCCATCAGGGGAGGCGTGTCCTTGACCGCGACGATCGATATTTTGCGGGCGATCGCGCGCGGTTCGGGACCTGGCCGGGCGCTGCTTGCCTTGGGTTATGCCGGCTGGGCGGCGGGTCAGCTCGAGGCCGAGATGGGGCATAATGGCTGGTTGAATTGCCCGGCCGATCCCTCGTTCGTCTTCGATTCCGCGTTGGATTCGAAGTATGAGCGAGCATTCCGTCAGGCAGGCATCGACCTTGGCCAACTTTCCTCGGACGCGGGGAATGCCTGAGCTTGGCCGCGGGCGTGCACCTGCATCGGCGCAACGCTCAAGAATATAGGAAGTACAGGAACAAAAGCGCGACAAGGATCATCGCAAGCCACGTTATTGCCCCCGCTCCCCGAGGCAGCCAACGACCAACAAAGTAGATTGCCACGCATATTGAAGGCCAGGAAGATCACGAAAAGAATTGCCTTCATCGCGCCCTCGCAAGCGGCCTCTCGCGCGGGTAGTGCCTCAGTCCGAATATATCCAGGGGACCTCGAAGAATTTAAGCTTTTGATGCGGCGGAGGTGAAAGAAGGCCTGTTTGGGGAGCCGCGGCGTCGTGTTGCACCGCGAAGTTCGCCGCCTCCCCGCCGCGGCGCCCCCGTCCGGA
>JBQTKC010000193.1:0-4414 GCA_052386575.1 Beijerinckiaceae bacterium | reverse complement strand
CAGCATGAGCCGTCACTGGAAAGAGGGCCGATGCCGCACAAATGGCGGTCAACAAAAGCGCAAGTCTCATCAATTGATTTAAGAATGCACACATATGCCCCCCACGGCTGCGGAAATGAGAATATGCCCCGCCGCTTCGTGGCACAGTAGCCGGAGTTCAAACCAACGCCGAACCGGCATAGATGGTTCCGCTTCCGGTTGACCGGAGGCTGTTCTCGACGCCCGCGATAAGGATGTGCCGGTCCGGGCCACTTCATCCTGCCATGAGGCCTACGCAGAAGTTTAACGTAAGTCTGCCCCGTTATAACGCATGGTGAAAGCGCACCGGCTGGCCCTGGCCCGGCGCCACAAGCTCGCCCTCCCACATGACGCGCCGGCCGCGAAGGATGGTGCCGACCGGACAGCCTTGCACCTCCACACTATCATAAGGTGTCCAGCCGCAACGCGAGGCGATCCAGCGATTGTTGATGACGGCCTGCCGCTTCATATCGATGACGGTGAAGTCGGCATCATAGCCCGCCGCGATCCGTCCCTTCCCCGCTATCCCAAAAAGCCGCGCGGGACCCGCGCTCGTCATATCGACGAATTGCAAGAGCGACAGCCGCCCCTTGTTCACATGATCGAGCATGATGGGCACAAGGGTTTGCACGCCGGGCATGCCGGACGGGCTTTGCGGATAGGGTTTTGCTTTTTCCTCGACGGTATGCGGCGCGTGATCGGAGCCCAAAATATCGGCGATGCCTTGCGTCACGCCAAACCACAGGCGCTCGCGATGACTTTTGTCGCGCACTGGCGGATTCATTTGCACTTTCGTGCCAAGCCGCGCGTAGTCTCGCGCGTCAAAAGTCAAATGATGCGGTGTTACCTCGACGCTCGCGATATCCTTATGCGCCGCCAAAAGATCCATTTCCTCGCCGCAGGAGACATGGAGCACGTGGATCAAGGCGCGTTTTTGCCGCGCGATGCGCAAAAGCCGTTCGGTCGAACGCAGCGCCGCGGTTGCGTCGCGCCAGACGGGATGCGAGGAGGGATCGTTCGGCACCCGCAAATCCTTGCGCTCGTTGAGGCGAAACTCGTCCTCGCTGTGGAAAGCCGCGCGCCTTCTGGTTTGGCCGAGGATGGCGGCGATTCCGGCATCGTCCGCGACAAGGAGCGACCCTGTCGAAGACCCCATGAACACCTTGATTCCGGCGGCGCCGGGCAGGCGTTCGAGCTCTGGAATATCGCGCCAATTATCCGCCGTGCCGCCGACCCAGAACGCGAAATCGCAATGCATGCGGCCTTTCGCCCGCGCCATTTTATCGGCGAGCGCCGCGGCGCTTGTTGTCGCGGGATCGGTGTTGGGCATTTCAAAGACCGCCGTGACACCTCCAAGAACAGCCGCGCGGGAGCCGGTCTCCAGGTCTTCCTTGTGCGTCGCGCCCGGCTCGCGGAAATGCACTTGGGTGTCGATCACGCCCGGCAATATATGGAGGCCGGCGGCGCTGATCGTCTCGCCTGCGCTGGCGTTAGAGAGATCGCCGGTCTCCATGATTTTTCCGCCTAAAATTCCGATGTCGCGCGCGCTTTCCCCAGCATGGCCGGCGACCGTGCCGCCCCGCAATATCATGTCGAAATTTTGGGGCACTGGCTTATCCACTGCAAAGCGAAAGCAGCTTGCGTCTCGTCTTTGGCGGATTATCTACAAATAGGCAGAAGGAAAGTCGAGGGCTCGAATGGTCGCGCTGGTATGTTTGCCCGGAGATCGCGGCGTCATCGAGGTGGCGGGCGCCGAGGCGACGGGATTTCTCCAAAGGCTCATCACCAATAGCGTGCTTAATATTCCAAAAGGGGAAGGGCGCTATGCCGGGCTCTTGACGCCGCAAGGCAAACTGCTGTTCGATTTCTTCGTCGTTCCGCTGCCGGAGGGACAAGACGCCGGCTATTTGATCGATTGCGCCGGCGAACAGACCGCCGATCTCGTCAAGCGGCTGAATTTGCATAAGATGCGGGCGAAAATCGCGATCGAAAATAAATCGGAAGATTTTGCCGTGGCGGCGGTGTTTGGCGGCGAGATGGCTGCTGGCGTTGAAGGCATTTTCTACCGCGACACGCGGACCCTTGGCATGGGCCTGCGAATCCTTGCGGCCCGCGATCCCGTGGCGCGCCTCAAAGATGCAGGCGAGGCAGCCTACGAGGCACACCGCATCGCACAAGGCGTGCCGAAAGGCGGCGTCGATTTTCACTATGGCGACGCATTCGTGCATGACATGAACCTCGATCTTCTGAACGGCGTCGATTTTAAGAAGGGCTGTTACGTCGGTCAGGAAGTTGTCGCCCGCGTTCATTACCGCAATTCGGCAAGAAAGCGTATCGCAAGAATCCATTTCGACAGTCCGGCGCCCGCGCAAGGCACGCAAATAACGGCGGGTGAAACGAACATCGGCGAGGTCGGCTCAACGGCCGGCGTCGAAGGGCTGGCAACAGTGCGGCTCGACCGGCTGGATGAGGCGCGGGCCGCGGGTATTGCGCTAAAGGCTGGGGATGTGGCAGTCGATATCACTTTGCCAGGCTGAGGAGTCAGTCATGCGGGAACACCCGGCTTTGGAGTTGGCGCCGTCACGCCTCGACGGCAAATCGCGCTGCCCATGGCCAGGCAACGATCCTCTCTACCTTGCCTATCACGACGAGGAATGGGGCGTGCCGGAGCGCGACTGCCGGGCGCTTTATGAAAAGCTAATTCTCGACGGATTCCAGGCGGGGCTGTCCTGGATCACGATCTTGCGCAAGCGCGAAGCATTCCGGGCCGCCTTCGATCGTTTTGATCCGGAAAAGGTCGCGCGCTACGATCGCGCGAAGGTCGACGCCTTGATGCAAGATTCTTCTATTATCCGTAACCGCGCGAAAATCGAAGGCACGATTACCTCGGCCCGCGCGTGGCTAAAAATTCAAGAGCGCGAAGGCTTTTCAAATTATCTTTGGGGCTTTTTCGACGGCCGGACGATCCAGAACAATTATCGCGACGTGACCGAAATCCCGGCGCAAACCCCGCTCTCGGCAAGGATTGCCAAGGATCTAAAAGTCAAGGGTTTCAATTTCTGCGGCCCGACCGTCGTTTATGCCTTTTGTCAGGCGACCGGCATGGTGAACGACCATCTCGTCCACTGCTGGCGGCATGACGCTTGCGCACGATGAGTGACGCCCGCGCATGGGTCCGCCTGCCTTCCGGCAAGCGGCTCGATCTCTTGAACCCGACGCCGTTCGATTGGGAAGACAAGGACCTCGCCTTGGGCCTCGCCCGGACCTACCGTTGGGGCGGCCACTCCGCATGGCCCTTGCCGCTGCCGGTGGCGCAGCACTCGCTGCTGGTGCTCGCCTTGCGCCGGCGCCGCTTTCAGGGCGCCTCGAATGCGCTAGTTGAGCTGCGCGAATTGCTGCACGACGCCGACGAAGGCCTGCTCGGCTTCGATTGCATTTCTCCCGCAAAACCGTTGCTAGGCGAGCCGTTCCGGACCCTGACCGCGCGGTTGCAAAACGCCGTCGCCATCCGCTATGGTTTGCCGCCTTGGACGCACGGGGAGAGAGCGGCCCATAAGCGGGCCGACCGCGTGGCCGCCGCCTCCGAGGCGGTCCATGTCGTAGGCTGGACGCAGGGCGAGGTCCGCAATACCTTGCGCATTCCCTACAACGCGCTTCCGGCCGATCCCTTGCTCGATGTCTATGGGGGCAAGGCCTGGGAACCCTGGGCGCCACAACTCGCCGCCGAGCGTTTTTTGGCCGAGCTTGAAAGCTTGACGCAAGCCAATGGCGCGGGTTCGCCAAACCGTCGCGACTCAGACGCCAAGATGCGCCAAAAAGGCGCGCGCTAGCGGCGGGTCAGTGTCCGCCGCATCGCCAGGAAATTGCTGAATTTCGAAGTCGATTGTGTGATGAGTTGTTTTCGGGACGGTCGAATCGATCCGGTATGGCGTCGGCGTAGGCCGGGAAGGTTTTCGGACTGGACAATCCGCTTGGCGCGTGCGCGAATAATCTTGGCTCCAGCCTCTCACGCAGATCGCGCTCAAGTGTCACCTTTCGCGCTTCAAATGCGGCCAGTTTCTCCCTGACACCAGCAATTTCCTTGTTGATTGCTCGCAATTCGGACTTGGACTTTTTACTCGCCAAGCCGTGACCTGATATCATCAGCATCCTGAGTCGTTCAAATGGGGTGGCTCCTGCAGTTTAGGAATCTAAGGATCGAATCGATGAAGAAGGCGACGGCACGCACCCAAAAGAGTGAAAGGCACGGCAATCCCATTTTGGACATGTGGGCACCTCGAAAAATTGTGCTTCCTGGTGCCGCGCGAATCGGATGCAAGGTTTGCGGGCGGTAAGAGCGGGGTTTTCGCGATGGGGCGGCTTGGTTTTTTTGATGTGAGCCTTCGATATGAAGGGC
>JBQTKC010000192.1:0-8772 GCA_052386575.1 Beijerinckiaceae bacterium | reverse complement strand
TGATCACGATCGTATCGTGCTCGGTTGGTTTTCGTCCACATCGGCGGCTCCTCCTCGAATCAGGCCGCCTCCCTTGAATCACAAATGATTCATATGATTCAACAACTTTCGAGACGGACACTTAGCGCGCCGAACCGGCCGAAGCGGACGCCAACGCGGAAGCAGCTAAGCCGCGGCCCCGGCATGCGATGTCAGTCAGCTACGCGCGAAAACGCCGCCACGGGGGGTCGAGCCGCGGCGGCGCTCATGGCTGCCATTTGATTTACGCCTTGCCTCTCGGCCGGGCCTTCGCCTGACAGCGTTACTCAGTACCGGGCGACCACCGGACTCAAGAGCGGCGCGGCGAATTTGTACGTCAAGCCTACACGGCCGGTCTGCATGGTCTCTCTCGCAGTGTGGTTGGGGATAGCGAAAGTGAAACCAGGGATCCCATTAACAAGGGACCCGTAGCCCGCGGAGTTGAAACCGCGCGTGCCCCAATCATAATAACGGTATTCGGCCCGCGCCGTCCAATTGCCGTAGAAATTGTATTCGAGACCGCCGCCGACGTCGAAGCCATAGCGGTTGGGGCCAAAAAAGTTGATAACCCCAGTCGCCAGGCCCGTTACGGCTATTTGGCTGCGGATATCGGCATAGGCAAAGCCGCCAATCGCGTAGATCAGCAAGCGGTCAAAGGCGTAGCCGAGGCGAATGTCGGCCGAACCGAACTGGCGGATCGCGGTGTTCAAAGTATTAAGAGGCGGAGCCGAGGTGTATCCGGTGATGCCGGCGAAATTGTATTCTAGCTGCGCGCCAACCACGATGGGGCTCGCAAACTGATAGTTGTAGCCGACGTGAATGCCGCCGAAAACCCCCGAGCTCCCGTAGGTGGCGGAGGACGAAAATGCTGGGAAAATCAGCGCCGGGTCGCCGTCGACACTGACCGAGGTCTGGCCCGCTCCGCCGCCGAGCTGCACCCCAAGTTCGAAGCCTGTCCAGGTAAAGACGGGCAAAGGCGCAATCGGTGCCACGCCAAGATCCGCCGCGAAGGTGGATGTTCCGGTAAATAGAACGCCAGCCGCCACGCCGGCCAAACACCGCAAGAAATCTCGCTTCATGGAATCGCTCCCCTCTGTCATGTCACGTATAGCCGTCGTTGTCGGCATTGACTCTTACCACCAACGCAAAACCTAACAAGCGCACTGGAGCCACAAAGCGGCGTTAATCGCGCAACGAGGTTGCAATTTCGCGGTGTGTTGCATTTTTGTTTCACCTCCGCCAGCGGATTTGGAACACTGCAAATCTCCGCCGGCGTGGTTGGGCCGGGGGCGAAGAGCCACGACCAAAAAGCCCGGCAAAGGCAGCGATACTCTCCGGTACTTGGGCGGCCTGTTGACCAATCCACCGGCCATGGGACGGCGGGCCGGCCGCCACAGGCGACGCAAGCATGCTCGCCCGCGGCAGCCGTCCGCTTGGCCGGATTGCAGGATCCGTGCGAACCTGTGTCTGTTCGAACGCCTCAACTCATTCGGCGCCGCGCGGGACGGTTTTGATTCTCAAGTTTTGACAACTAAGAGGCTTCGCTGGATCCCTAGCCGCACGCCGCCAAAAAATGTCTTTGCAGAACCGCAGTGGGAACTCGACGTTGCGGTGCGTTTCTGAAATGACTCGGCGGTCAGAGCGGCAAATCGACCGCCGGCGCCGGTTGGGGACGAGTCAACGGGACAATGGTCAATTTCCGTTTCATTCACGCCGCCGACCTGCATCTCGACAGCCCTCTCGCCGACTTGGCCAAAAAATCCGGGGATTACGCGGCACGCCTCGATGATGCCTCGCGCCGGGCCTTCGACAATTTGGTCGCGCTCGCCATCGAAGAGGACTGCCGGCTGATTGTGATCGCCGGGGATATCTTCGATGGGCAATGGCGCGACTACCGGACCGGATTATTCTTCGTTGATCGCATGCGGCGCTTGCGCGGCGCCGGCATTCGCGTGGTCATCATCGCAGGCAACCATGACGCGGAGAATCGCTTTGCCGGCCGTCTGGAGTATTCCGATAATGTCAAGCTCCTGTCCCATCGGAATCCCGAGTCCTTTGTAATAGAGGAGCTGGGGGTGGCGGTTCATGGACGAAGCTTTCCGCAGCGCGACGTCGTGGATAATATTGCGATCGAGTATCCGAGTCCGGTTCCAGGCCGCTTCAACATCGGCTTGCTGCACACCGCCTGCGGCGGCAGCGAGGGGCACGCCAGCTATGCGCCCTGCACGGTCGCGCAGCTTGTCAATCATGGCTATCAATATTGGGCTCTGGGCCACATCCACAAACGGCAGGAATTGGCCAAGGCCCCCTATGTCGTCTATCCCGGCAATCTGCAGGGGCGGAGCGTCAGGGAGACCGGCCCGAAAGGTGCAACACTCGTCGAAGTCGTGGACGGAGACGTCGTGCGAATCGAACACCGCGCGCTCGACGTAGTCCGCTGGACCGTCGAAGACGTGACCGTTGCGGGCATGGAAACTCGGGAAGCGCTGTTGCCCGCGGTTCGGGAGCACGTCGAGCGGGCCTATGCCGCTTGCGATGGCCGTGCACTTGCGATGCGCCTGCGCATTGTCGGTTCGACCCTCTTGCACGCCGAGCTAACCGCGACAGCGCCATTAGTGCAAGAAGAGATCGAAACGCTTGCCGCTGGCATCGCAAGCGACATATGGATCGAGAAGGTGGAAATTTGCACCTTGCCATCCGCCGCCAGCGCTGAGATCGATCCAACCGTTGCCGGCAGGCTACGCCAGGCCGTGCAAATTTTGGCGGCCGGTCCCTTTCTCGCCGAGCGCCTCGAAGCCCAGCTCGCGGAAATCAATATAAAACTGCCGTCCGGAGCGCGACGCGACGAGCTTTTCCAGGTCCTGAGAGCCGGCGGGTTGGAGAAGGCCCGCAAATTGGCTCTGGCCTTGATCGACCTGGGGCAGGGCTGACCCATGCGGTTTGAGTCCTTCACGTTCGAGAAATATGGTCGCGCCGACAGCCGCACGCTGTTCTTTCCGCCCGGTCCCGGCCTCGCCGTTATCTATGGACCGAATGAAGCCGGCAAGAGCACGAGTCTCGCCGCGATCTCGGACTTCCTGTTCGGCATTCCGCATAATTCGCCGCGGGGCCAAGTGTTCGGCTACGACCAGATGCGGCTGAGCGCCATTGTTGCCCTCGCCGATGGCACGCGTCTTTCGTTGCGGCGTCGAAAGGGCCGGGCGGGGCGTACCCTCGCCGACGAAAGCGGACAGGGAGTGGACGAAGATGTTTTGGCCCGCCACCTCGGCTCGACCAAACGCGAACGTTTTTGTTCGCTTTTCGGCCTCGATCACAATTCCCTGCGCATCGGCGGGGAGCGTTTGTTGGCGGCTGACGGCGACATCGGCCGGCTGATTGTCGAAGCCGGCGGCGGATTGCGGGCGCTGTTGGAAGCGATCGGCAAAATGGCGCAGGACGCCGATGCCTTATTCGCGACAAAGAGCGCCGGGCATCGGCGGTTCTACCGGGCGCTCGACGCCTACCATGCGGCTGATAGTGCCGCCAAGGAGGGCCTCTTGACCCTCGACGCCTTTGTGGAAACGAAGCGGCGTTGCAGCGAGGCGCAAGTCAGGGTCGAAGAGATCCGGTCCAAACAAATGGAAATCGGCGAAAATATTTCGCGTCTCCAGCGACTCGTCCGGGTGATCCCGACGATCCGGGAGCTCGACGGCGCCGACGGGAATTTGGCGGCGTTCGTCGATCTTCCGCCGTTGGGTGACGGTTTTGCCGACGCGGCGCAAGAGGCACTGCAAGCGTTGAAAATGGCGGAAGCCGCGCTGAGCGAGGCGAAGGAGCGCCACGCCGCCCTGGCGGCGAAAATCGATACCCTTGTGCCAACCGGGGCGATCTTGGCCGTGGAAGCATCGATCCGCGATATAAAGGAGAGGGTGGTCCATGTCCGCAAGGCGCGCACTGATCGCGCCAACCGGCAATCCGAACTGGCCGAGATTAATGCGAAGCTGGATGTCGTCCGCGGTGCCTTGGGGCTTTCGCCCGATGCCGATCTTGAGGCGATGCTTCCGCCGCCGGACGCACTCGCGCGCGTGCAAAAGTTTGCAGCACAGGGCCTCGAACAACGCGCGAGGGTGGCCGCGATCGAGGATCAGCTGGCCAACGAGGACAGAACCCTTGCCGATTTGGCGATACGTCAAAGCGAGCGCCGAAAGGCAGGGACAAGTGAGCCGTTGGGGGTGACGATCGCGGACTTCGCAACCCTTGCGGAGTTTTGCGGCAAGAGCGAAGGGGAGGAACGGAGAGCGGAGCACATCGGCCAGGAAATCGCCGAGCGGGTGACCCAACTTGGCTTCGAAGATAGCGATTGTTTTGCCGCGTGGGTCTGTCCAAACGGGGCCATGATTCAATCGGAGCTAGACCGGCGCTCACGTCTCGAAGGCGAAATTGCCAAGATCGCCGAGAAGTTTACCGCCGAGTCGGAGAAGCGCGACTTGGCGGCAGGAAAGATCGAGCATTTGCTTCGGACGAGGGAGATTCCGACCGACGCGTCCATCGCCCGGGCGCGCGCCGACCGAGAGCAGACTTGGCAGGCGATCCGCGATCGCTATTTGAGCGAGCGGGGCGAGGATGTCGCAAGGCGACCGATTGAGAATCGCCAGGCCGATGTCGACCGGCATCGGCAACAGACTGAAGCGGCCGACAATCTCGCCGACCGGAAATCACTTGAGGCCGAGCGGGTCGCAGCCCTTGAAGTCGCGCAACGGCAAAAAGCCGAGGCTCTCATTTTGATCGAGAGCCTGGAAAAGCAACGCACGGCGCTCGATGAACAGTGGCGGAAGGGAGTTCGCGCGTGGGAAGAGGCGTGGCCGGACGCGGTAAATCGGCAGGCCGATCTCGGACGATTGAAAGCTTTGGCCGAGGAGCGTGGGAGCCTCCTCGAGCACTCTGCTAAATTGCGCGAGGTCGGATTGGAAATTCTGCGGCTCCGCGCCGAGATGGCGCCGCGGCGTTTGGCATTGGAACATGCGGAAGCGGAGCTCGCTGTCGAAGCCGGCGCATCCGCATCGATTGCTGAGCGCGTGGCCGCCGCGTCGAAGGCGATCAAAATCCACGACGACGCCTATGCCGACTTTCGGCACGACGACAAAGCGATCCGCGACGTGAGTCTCCGGCGGCAGAACACCAAGGCGTCGCTCGATGCTCTCCAATCGGCCGGCGCCGGTTTGCGCACGGAATGGGCGCCAGCGGCATCGGCGCTGGGGCTCGCGGAGAGTATCGAACCTGAACGGGCGAACGAAATCGCGACGCAATGGGCAACGGCGGCTGGACTTCTTCATAGCCTTAAACTTATTCGCGGGCGTCTGCGGCGGATGGATGACGATGAGAACGAATTGCACGAAAAGATCGAGTCCGTTGCCTGCACGCTCGACTTTGTGCTGCCGGAAGACGGCGTGGCGGCGGGCGTCATGTTGGCGGAACGGCTCGAGACCGAGCTGAAAATCGCGAGCGAACGGCAGGTTCTTGCCGTTCAGTTGAAGGAAGCGATTGCCGAGCAGGACAGGAAACAACGATGCTACGAGGCAGCTCAGGCGAAAGTCGCCGGTTTGTGCGGCGAGGCCAAGTGCGAACCCACCGGCCTTGAAGCCTTGGCTCTACGCAGCCGCCAGCGCAGCGCGGCAAGGGATCGCCGCCTAGCTCTCGCCGAAACCGTCCGCCGGTCGGGCGACAATCTTCCACTCGATATCTTGCGCGAGCAATCGGCTGGCCGCGATCTCGACAACATCAAAGCCGATCTCGACCAAGCCGAAAAGGATAGCAAGCGGTTGAATGACGAGATGGAGAACGCACTCAGCGAACGCGAAGATCGGACGCGCGCGATGGAGAAATTTTCCGCAACCGGAGGAATCAACGAGGCGGTCGCGGCGCGCGAGAGCGCGGTCGCGGAGATGCACGACGCGCTCGAGCGTTACGTCGAAATCTCGCTCGCGAAAGACCTCCTCTCGGCGGCAATGGACAAGATTCGCGCCGAGCAACAAAATCCCTTGATTGTTCGCGCCAGCGCCCTGTTTTCAGCTTCGACAAAAGCCGCTTTCGGCGGCATCGAAACCGATATCGATGAGCATGGAAATCCCGTTGTCGTCGGTCGGCGCGCCTCGGGCGAACGCGTGTTCGTGGCCCAAATGAGCGATGGGGCGCGCGATCAGCTCTTTCTCGCTTTCCGCATCGCGAGCATCGAGCAATATTGCGCGGCGGCCGAGCCGCTGCCTTTCATTGCCGACGATCTGCTCGTGCATTTCGACGACGATCGCGGCGCGGCGGCACTTGGGCTTCTGGCCGAACTCGGCAAGACGACGCAGGTTATGTTGTTTACCCATCATCGTCATGTAAGAAAAGACACTGCAGCATTCGTCGCACGCAATGCGGCGAATATAATTGATTTAGCGAGTGCTTGAGGAGGAACTGTTCGCCTGGCCATCGCGCCCGCGCGAATGCCGCGCGGTTATGCAGCGTTTAAGACTTGGAACGAGAAGGTTTTTGCGGTCCAAGATGGTGATGCCGCGGCGCCGTAACGCCGTGACCGTCAGCAGAATTCATGCCATCCACCAGATCAGATAAATTTGTGCGCAATGCCATTGTGCTGGACGCGGTTGAACAAGGCGTTTGGACGATTCACAAAAGCGATTCTTTTTCGCCAAACGAAGGATCGTCTTGACGCAGGATAGGTTCTCGAACGCCTTGTCGGAGGCGGGACAAACACATCGCGCTCGCGCCGGCAAGGCACGAGGCGTCGGCGCGGCTGGCGCGTTTGATCATGCGGCGCGCCATTTGCAAATGGGCAAACTCGTCCTGGAATCGTTGAAGACCACCCGGCGTGATGAAATTTTTTGGTTCCAGCCGGAAGCTTGGAAACGTCGTTCTCGAAATCCGCGTCCGCCTCCGCCTCGGATTCCTTGGTGAAAGCCTTGCGCATGGCGTTCAACGTAAAAGCGGAGGTCGCGGGGCGCGGCAGCAGTTCCGGCCCGGCGAGCCGGTCAATGATCGGCTTGAACGAACGTCGAGGGTCCGCCGCGCGAGAGCGCGGCTAACTTGGCGGCGCCTTTGGCCGGCGATGCCGCCGCTTGCGGTTTAACCTGAGCGGGGGCCGCGACGGAATTTTGCGGCTTGCCATTGGCATCGCGCGGCTTCGCGACGGTCGTCGAGGCTTCGTTGCGCCTCGGCGGCAATGGAACCTCCGCCGGCTGCGGCGCCGCTGTTCCGGTTGCGGGAAGCGCAGGCGCTTCGGCTCTCGCTTCGGCCGGCTTTCCACCCCATAGCCGGGCGAGGAAGAAAGAGTCTTGCGGCTTCGCGGGCTCGGGAGCGGCGGCCACTGTTACGAGCTCGGCCGGCTTTTGGTCCGCGCCTTGAACGGAACTAGCGGCCGTCTTGATCGCGCCCTGCTTGGCGGCGGCCATTTTCCTTGCCTTCTTTGACTTGCCTTCGTCGAGGGCAATATCGACGGGGCCTTTCGCCAGCGCCTCCGGGCGGCTCGCATAGCTTGCCAGCGAAGCAAACTCCGGATGCTGGCCGCCATCGGCATAGACGGTGTGGACGGGGCGCACGCCTTGCGCGGCGAACTCGGCGATTTTCGCGTCGTCGCGCTTTTGCTTGGCTTCGACTTCGGCTTGCGTTCCGGCATTGCGTTTCAGCGGCGGGCAAGCGGCCGTTGCATCGAAATGCGACCCGTCGGCGGGAGCCGCATTGAAAACATAATGCTTGTTGCAGACGCCGACGGCCACATCCTGTTTCGTCACTTCGAAATTGTCGGAACCTTCCTTCAACTGGTTCCAGAAGCCGATGTTTTTATCGAGCCTGTATTTGGCGAGATTTTCGGCGGTCATCCGAAACGGATAAGACTGCATCTGGATGGCGTGCTGGCCGCCGGCGAACGCTTCCCGGGCAATCGCATAGATCTCGGCGATCTGGGCGTCGGTCATCGAAAAGCAGCCGGCAGAGGAACATACGCCATGCACCATGATCGCGCCGCCCTTGCGTCCTAGCGCGCGATCGTAAGCGTTGGGATAGCCGACGTCGAACGAAAGATAATAGGCGGAATTCGGATTCATGCGCGAAGGCGTAATCGCATAAAAGCCTTCCGGCACCTGCCGGTCGCCCTCCCGCACCTTGGGTCCGAGCTGTCCCGACCAGCGGCACATCGGGAAGGATTTCAAATAGGCGTAGCGTCCATCGGCTTTCAACTTCCAGATTTCGAGCTCCGACTCTTTTTTGTAGGCGCGGATCAGGACCGGCGCGCTTTTCGTAGACCCAATCGCCTCCATCTCGGCGAGCGTCTTCGCCGGGAGCGGTTTCTGCGAACGGGCCGTTGCGGGCGAGAAGGTGGATTCCTCGCAGCCGGCCAAAAACCCGCTCGCCGAAGCAATCATGGAGATGGCAAAAAGCCGCTTTGCGAAAGGTTTGCCCAGCATTGATAACTCGCCCCTCGCGCTAGATGGTCCTGCCGGAATAGCTGACTAGCTTACCGCCGGTATCCTTGCGCGAAGGTTACCAGGACCTTGATCCAATCCGCGGCATTCTAAAGCTTGGTTAATGGCCAAAAAAAGTTTCAAAGCCGGCAAACCCAAGGTTTGGCGTGGATTTTTCTCGCTGCCACGCATGGCTTATGCCAGGACTCGCTGATTACGAACAGCACATACGGTACGGTTGCGTTGCACGAGGCGCTTTGCCCCGGCGACATTTGGAGCGGTCCCAAGCGTCAATGGGCCAAAGCATGGATAGGTGAAT
>JBQTKC010000191.1:0-5551 GCA_052386575.1 Beijerinckiaceae bacterium | reverse complement strand
CGAGCGCCAGCATCCCAACTGCTTCCTTATATTTTTCGATGTCTGGCGCCTGCGCCATCTGCTTCGCAAGCACCGTGCAATATTGCCAATAAAAGAAAAATCCGCTCGCGGCGAGCCACGCGGCAGGCCGCACAAAGCTGCGGCCATAATCGGAAAGCGCCCAATAGTTGCCCATGACGATGATCCAGAAGCCATGGACCGCGAGCCGCGCGATCTTGACGGCGATCCCGATCCAATGCGCATTGCGCGCCCTGCGCTGGAGCCGCCACTCCAGCCAGACATGCTTTTTTTGCCTATTGATATCTTCGAGTTTCTTTTTGAGTTCTTCTGGCGCCTTTTCCAGCTCTTCGGCCAATTGATTCCAATAGACGCCGCGCTCGGCCTTGCGTTCCTCGATATAGAGATCGCGTTCGAGATCGTGGTTCTTCGTTTCTTCGGCGATTTTTCGAAGCGCGCGCAATCGAATTGGGACAGTAGAATCGGAGGTCCATTGGAAGACTGTGCCAGGTGGGTTAAAGCCGACATGAGCGCCAGTGAAATCGATCCGGTGGGCATAGTTCATGTCGGTTTCAAAACTTGGCGGGTAGTAAAAGCGTGCATTGGTGAATTCCGCGACCCTCTCGAAAGACCGGCCCGAGAAACCGGCTTTCTGCTGAGTGCGCGCCTTGAAGAAGTGCGCGCCTGCGTAAGAGATGGTCAAGAAACGGTCCGGCCCGGAGCCAAACTTTTTATGTTGTTCTTTGAGCGCCTCGATGGCGTCCACCTCGCGAATCCCGCGCACGCGTGCAACGTCCGTCTTCCATTCGTCCCAGGACTGCCCGGTGAAGCCAATGGGTCCTTTGAAAATGGCGCGGTCGAAATGAGCTCCAGAACCGAAGATCGCGCCGTTGAAGTCAGCGAACGAATCGAACTCCGCGCCGATGAAGCTGGCCTCGTCACCGAAAGACGCGCCGGTGAACCTGGCCAGACCGAAATTAGCTTTGGCGACGCTGGCGTGGTGCCCGAACACCGCGCCGTTGAAGTTGGCGTGGTGCCCGAAGACCGCTCCGGCAAAGCTGGCGTCGTCACCGATAGTCGCACTGTTGAAGCAGGCGGCCCCGGGGGTATAGCCTTGGGGGGTGCCGTCCCCCCATTTGCACCCCGAAAAGTCTGCTCCATCGCCGAAATCAAAGCCAGTGAAATTGATTTGATCGGTCTGCGCGGTGGTGCGGAAATCGACGCCGGCGAAAGTCACGCGCACGCGTTTGTTGGCGGGATCGCGCCGCCACGCGTTCCAGGCGTCCTTCCCCTTCGCCGCGAGGTCGAGAAAGAACGCCTTCACATGTTCATTGCGCTGAGTTTCGGCGGGAGGCTCGTCCGCCGGTTTGGTCTCGTCCGCCATGCCTTGTCCCCTGTCAGCCATTAAATCTCGGGAAAATCGCTTCGCTTAAGAATCGCCGCTAGCTGAATATCATGCGCGGCCAAGTTTTCCGCCACGCCTTCCTCGCGGTCCACCATGGCGAACGCGCGGCGGACGCAACAGCCATGGCCCTCGATGCCCTTGACGGCCCTTCCCGGCGGGCCGCTTGGGCTTGGGATTGATAACCGGCGCGTTTGCAGCTGGCTCGCGCCGGGTTTTCGCAATTCCCGCGCCAACGGCCGCCAGGCCATTGGCAAGAGCAGGATTTGAAAAACGTTGATCGGCTTTTTCGGTTCTGGCATGATCTTGGCGCCACTGTCCGCACGCCAAAGTTCAGATTCAAGACAAGAATTTGCCATGAGATTTCTCGATTCGGCCAGAGTCACCATTCGATCAGGCGACGGCGGCGCCGGATGCCTGTCGTTCCGGCGTGAGAAATTCATCGAATTCGGCGGGCCAGATGGCGGCGACGGAGGACGCGGCGGCGACATTTTCGCCGAATGCGCCGCTGGCCTCAATACTTTGGCCGATTATCGCTACCAGCGGCATTTTAAGGCCGCCAGCGGAATGCACGGCATGGGCAAAAACCGCGCCGGAGGCAGAGGCGCCAATGCGATTTTGAAGGTTCCCGCGGGAACCCAGATTTTCGATGAGGAGGGCGAGGTTCTTCTTGCCGATCTAACCGCAGCCGGGCAACGCGTTTTACTCGCGCGGGGCGGCAATGGCGGCTTCGGCAATAGCCATTTCAGGACTTCGACCAATCAGGCCCCGCGCCATGCCAATCCGGGCCAAAAGGGCGAAGAGCGCGTCATCCTGCTGCGGTTGAAACTCATTGCCGGCGCTGGCATCGTCGGCTTGCCCAACGCCGGCAAATCGACTTTTCTTGCGGCGGTCAGCGCGGCACGGCCGAGGATCGCCGGCTATCCCTTTACCACCCTCTATCCCCAGCTTGGCGCCGTCACTTGCGACGGCCGGGAGTTCGTTGTCGCCGACATTCCGGGCCTTATCGAAGGGGCGCACGATGGCCGCGGGCTTGGCGACAGGTTCTTGGGTCACATCGAGCGCTGCCGCGTGCTTCTCCACCTTGTCGATGCCGGAACCGGACATGCGGGCAAGGCCTATAAAACCGTGCGCCGCGAGCTCGAAGCCTATGGCAATGGTCTTGCGGAAAAGCCCGAAATCGTCGCGCTCGCCAAGATCGACAGCGTCGATCAAGCCACTTTGCATGCTCAGGGGTTGCGGCTCAAACGCGCCGCCAGGCAAACGCCGCTGCGGATTTCGGCGGTCACCGGCGCCAATATGCAAGAAGCCCTGCGCCGGCTTGCAACGATTGTCAGTGAGGCCGAGAACGCCAAGAGCGTTGTGCCGGGCGCCGTGGCGGAGTGGCACCCGTGAGCGTGGCGCAACTAACGGCGGCGCCCTCCGCCACCTTGCCGAGCCTCAAAAGCTTCCGCCGTATCGTCATCAAGGCCGGCTCCTCCTTGCTGATCGATCACGAACAAGGCTGCGTCAAGCGGCGCTGGCTCGAATCGCTTGCAAGAGACATCGCGGATTTGCACGCGCAAGGAACCGATGTCCTCGCCGTTTCGTCCGGCTCGGTCGCGCTCGGGCGCACCGTGCTGGGGCTCCCCGGAGGCGCCCTAAAGCTCGAAGACAGCCAGGCCGCCGCCGCCGTGGGCCAGATCGCCTTGGCGCGAATCTGGGCGGAAGTGCTCGCGGATAGGAAGATCACCGCCGGGCAAATTCTGGTCACGCTTGGCGATACCGAGGAGCGCCATCGCTATCTGAACGCGCGGGCGACGATTGGCCGGCTTCTCGATCTCCGCGCCGTGCCGGTTATCAACGAGAACGATACGGTCGCGACGTCCGAAATACGCTACGGCGACAATGACCGTTTGGCCGCCCGCGTCGCGACCATGGCGAGCGCCGATCTCTTGATTCTGCTTTCCGACGTGCCTGGGCTTTACACCGCGCCCCCCAGGGAAAACCCAGCGGCCGAGCTTGTGCCGGTGGTTGCGCGCGTGGATGCGGCGATCGAGGCGATGGCCGGCGGCGGCGGCTCGGCTCTGTCGCGCGGCGGCATGCGCACCAAGATCGAGGCGGCGAAAATCGCGACGGCCGGCGGCACCCACATGCTGATCGCCGACGGAAGGATCGAGCATCCGGTGTCGCGCCTTTATGATTTGGTGCCTTGCACCTGGTTCTTGTCCAGCTCCAACCCGGTCACCGCGCGCAAGAAATGGATCGCCGGTTCGTTAGAGCCGCGCGGCGCCTTGCATGTCGATGCCGGAGCTGCAAAGGCCATCGCGAACGGCAAGAGCCTGCTGCCCGCTGGTGTGACGCGAGTCGAGGGGAGTTTCACGAGCGGCGATTGCGTTCTGATCCGCGATCCCCGTGCCGCCGAGATCGGGCGCGGTCTTGTCGAGTACAGTTCGAACGAGGCGGTCTTGATCGCCGGACGCAATTCGCAGGATATCTTGCGTTTGCTCGGCACTCCGGGCCGCGCGGTGATCATCCACCAGGATGATATGGCACTTGTTCGCGACCGGATTACTGCTTGGGAGCCGCGCACGGATGGAAAGTCTTAGAACGATCGAGGAGGGCCGCGAAGCCAACACGGCGGACGTCATGGCCGAAATCGGACGCTCGGCCCGCGCCGCCGCGCAGGCTCTTTCGCGTGCTTCCACGGAGGCGAAAAACCAGGCGCTGCGCGCCGCCGCGGCGGCAATACGCGCGCGAGAAAGAGACATTCTGGCCGCCAACGCGCGCGACATCGCCTCCGCCAAGGCGAGCGGCGCGACGCCCGCCTTCCTCGACCGGCTTGCTCTCGACAGCTCTCGCGTCAAAACCATGGCGAGCGGCCTCGACGCCATCGCCGCTCTTCCGGATCCCGTAGGCCGCGTGCTAGCCAGGTTCGAGCGTCCGAACGGGCTCGTCATCGAGCGGATCGCTACCCCGCTCGGTGTCATCGGTGTCATCTATGAAAGCCGCCCGGCGGTAACGGCGGACGCCGGCGCGCTCTGCCTCAAGGCCGGCAATGCGGTAATTTTGCGCGGCGGTTCGGAAAGCTTTTTTTCCGCGCGCTGCATTCATGAGTGTCTTACCGACGGCCTTAGCGACGCCGGTCTGCCAACGCCCGCGATAACCCTTGTGCCCGTAAAAGACCGCGCGGCGGTTGGCTTGATGCTCGCGGGACTGCATGGCAATCTCGACGTGATCGTGCCGCGCGGCGGCAAGAGCCTCGTCGCCCGCGTCCAGGCCGAGGCAAGAGTGCCGGTCTTCGCGCATCTCGAAGGCATCGTGCATGTGTTCGTCGCTCGCGACGCCGATCTCAACAAGGCGGAAAAAATCGTATTTAATGCCAAACTCCGGCGCACCGGGATTTGCGGCGCGGCCGAGACTCTTCTTGTCGATCGCGGCTGCGCGGCGACACACCTTGCGCCGCTCGTCAAGTTGCTGCTCGATGCCGGCTGCGCCGTGCGCGGGGATGCCGCCACGCTTGCCGTGGATGCGCGAGTCACGCCGGCAAGCGAGGCGGATTGGCGCACCGAATATCTCGATTCGATCATTTCCGTGCGGGTTGTCGAAGGGCTGGAAGAGGCCATCGCGCATATCGAAACTTTTGGTTCGCATCATACCGATTGCATCGTTACCGAAAACCAGATGGCGGCGGAGCGTTTCTTGAAAGAAGTGGATTCGGCGATCGTGATGCACAATGCCTCGACGCAATTCGCCGATGGCGGCGAATTTGGCTTCGGCGCCGAGATCGGCATCGCGACGGGAAGGATGCACGCGCGTGGTCCGGTCGGGCTTGAGCAGCTGACCACATTCAAATATCGCGCGCGCGGCAACGGGCAGATTCGCCCTTGATGTCAGATCTCTCAAATGAGCCCATGCCAGGGCCGTCATTGCGAGCGAAGCGAAGCAATCCACTCCTGTCCGGTCTACCGGCGCTCGTGGATTGCTTCGTCGCGTCGCTCCTCGCAATAACGCTCTTCGCCACGAGTCGTAATCCCCGGCGCTTAGTCTACTAATAACCCAATATTATACATGACATTTGATCGGCTTCATGCTATGGATGTGCATGGAACGGAAAGACTTTCGCAGCATAGGACGAGACGCACAAGAGGCTCTTCGCGAGCGCGCGGTCTA
>JBQTKC010000190.1:0-11559 GCA_052386575.1 Beijerinckiaceae bacterium | reverse complement strand
CGAGGATCGTGAACGGCGGCTCCCCCTCGATATGCCGCAACAGCGCTGCAATGTTCTGGCTGACGTTGTGTTCGCGCGTGCCTTCCCAGAATGCTCCAGCATGCTGATTGTAGTGTTGTAGCGTGAGGCGGGCGATTTTTTGCAGGTCTTGCGGATGCAGTTTCATATTCGCGCTTTAGCGGAAATCCCGCGCTTTCACCATTATTGTGGCGAGGGGGAGATCGGGAGTGTAAATGCCGCCGACCTTCGGTGAGGGTCCGCGCGGAGCAAGGCCGGCATTGCGGTGGAGCACGTCATCGCCGCGGCCGTGCGGCGCGGGGAAGATAGCGTCGCGATGTTTGATGCTCGCCAGCAAATCCGACAGATCGCTCACTCGCTGCGCGACGAGATGGACAACCTCGCCCTCGCGCTGGATGCGCCCCTGGACCGCTAGCATCCTGGCCGAGAGAATAATCCGGCGCTGCTTCTCATAGAGTTTTGGCCAGATCACGAGATTGGCGATGCCGGTCTCGTCCTCGATGGTGATGAACATGACGCCTTTCGCCGAGCCCGGCATTTGCCGCACGAGCACGAGGCCGGCGGTTTTAAGCCAGCGCCCGTCGCGGGCTTGCATCGCCTCGGCGCAGGGGACGATGCGCTGGCGGCGCAGGTCCTCCCGGAGAAAAGAGACCGGGTGGCTACGCAGCGTTAACCCGGTATGGCCATAGTCTGCAACCACCTCGCCTCCGGCGGTCATGGGGCGGAGCACGGCCGCGGGTTCGCAAAATTCCAGGATGGTCTCGGCCGCGCGCGCCGAGGCGGCCGCAAAAAGAGGAAGCGGCTCGCCGCGCAAGGCCTTGATCGCCCAGAGCGCGTCTCGCCGCGCGAGTTTTAGTGATGGACGGAAGGCGTCGGCCTCGGCGAGCCGCAGGAGCGCGGCGGCCGGAACATGGGCTCGGCGCCAGAGATCGCCGATCGAGGCGAAGGGATCATCCGCCCGCGCGGCAATGAGGGCTGCGGCGTCACGATTGGCAAGGCCGCGCACCATGCGCAGGCCGAGCCGGACAGCGAAGCGGTCCCCCCGGCCGGCTGGTTCCAGCGTGCAGTCGAAGCGGGAGGCGTTGACGCAGACCGGGCGCACCTCGACGCCATGATCGCGGGCGTCACGGACGATCTGGGCCGGTGCGTAAAAACCCATCGGCTGGGCGTTCAAGAGCGCGGCGCAAAAAACATCCGGGTGATGGCATTTCATCCAGCTGCTCGCATAAGCGATCAGGGCGAACGAGGCCGCGTGGCTTTCCGGAAATCCGTAACTGCCAAAACCCTCCAATTGCTTAAAAGTCCTCTCCGCAAACTCCGGCTCGTAGCCGTTGGCGACCATGCCGGCAATGAGCTTGTCGCGGAATTTCGAGACGCCGCCCGTATGTTTGAAGGTCGCCATGCTCCGCCGGAGCTGGTCGGCCTCGCCCGGGGTAAAGCCAGCGCAGGTGATGGCGACGCGCATCGCCTGCTCCTGGAACAGCGGCACGCCAAGAGTCTTGCCGAGCACTTTTTGCAGCTCGGGCTTGGGATAGACCACCGCCTCCTTGCCTTCGCGCCGGCGCAGATAGGGATGGACCATGTCGCCCTGGATCGGGCCTGGCCGGACGATGGCGACCTCGATGACGAGATCGTAAAAGGTGCGCGGTTTTATACGCGGCAGCATGGCCATCTGCGCGCGGCTCTCGATTTGGAAGACCCCGAGCGTGTCGGCCTTGCGGATCATCGCATAGGTTTTTGGATCCTCGGCGGGAATGCTGGCAAGATCGAGTGAGATGCCCTTATGCTCGGCCAACAAATCAAAACCGCGCTTCATGCAGGAGAGCATCCCGAGCGCGAGGCAATCGACCTTCATAAAGGAAAGCGCGTCGATGTCGTCCTTGTCCCATTCGATCACTTGGCGGTCCTTCATCGCCGCTGGTTTGATCGGGACGAGCTCATCCAGCCGGTCGTTTGTGAGGACGAAGCCGCCTGGATGCTGCGAGAGATGGCGCGGCGTGCCGATCAATTCGCGGGCGAGATCGAGAGCAAGACGCAGGCGCCGGTCATCCAGATTGAGGTTCAGTTCCTCGGCGTGTTTTTCCTCGATCCCTTGCTCGGACCAGCCCCAGACTTGCGAGGACAGCATTTTGGTGAGGTCCTCGGGCAGGCCGAGCGCCTTGCCGGCATCGCGCAACGCCCCCTTGGCGCGGTAGCGGATCACCGTCGCGCAAAGCGCTGCGTGATCGCGGCCATAGGTGTCGAACACCCATTGCATGACGATCTCGCGCCGCTCGTGCTCGAAATCGACATCGATGTCCGGCGGCTCGCGCCGCTCCTCGCTCACGAAGCGCTCGAACAAAAGATCGTTGCGCTCGGGGTCGATCGAGGTAATGCCGAGCACGTAGCAGACGGCGCTGTTGGCGGCCGAGCCACGGCCCTGGCAGAGGATGTCCTGGCCGCGGGCAAAACGAACGATCGCGTTCACGGTCAGGAAATAGGGCGCGTATTTCAGCGTCTCGATCAGGCGCAGCTCGTGGGCGAGGATGGCTGTGACCTTATCGGGCACGCCTTCGGGGTAACGCGCGGCGGCGCCTTCAAAGGTGAGTTTTTCGAGCGCCTGTTGCGGCGTGAGGCCGGGCATCGCCGCTTCTTCCGGATATTGATAAGCGAGCTCATTGAGAGAGAAGCGGCAGCGCCCGGCGATTTCAACCGTGCGTGCCAAGGCCTCGGGGTGGCGGTCGAAAAGCCGGGCCATTTCTTCGGGCGGCTTCAGATAGCGGCCGGCGTGGCGCTCTCGGCGAAAGCCCAGTTCGTCGATCGTGCACTTGTGGCGGATGCAAGTGACGACATCCTGCAGGATGCGCCGCGCCGGAACATGGAAGAGGACATCGTTGGTGACGACGGTTGGCACGCAAGTCCGCGCCGCCATGTGCGATAGCTTATGAAGGCGCAGCGCATCGTTCGGGCGGCGGCGAAGCGTCAGCGCCAGATAGGCGCGGTCGCCAAAGACCTCTTTGAGGCGGCGAAGGTGCAACGCGCAGGTGTTGTCTGCCTCATCGGGCACGAGCACCGCGATCAGGCCTTCCCCATAGGCGATGATATCGGGCCAATCGAGAAGGCAGCGCGCTTTTCCGCCGCGTTTCTTGCCGAGCGACAGCAGTTGGCAGAGGCGCGCATAGGCGGGGCGGTTCATCGGATAGACGAGGACGGACATGCCATTGGCGAGATCGAGGCGGCAGCCCACAATCAGGCGCACGCCGGTTGTCTTGGCGGCCTCATGGGCACGGACGATGCCGGCAAGGCTGTTGCGGTCGGCGATCGCCAGCGCCTCGATGCCGAGCACCGTGGCTTGTTCAAAGAGCTCCTCGCAGCTCGAAGCGCCGCGCAAAAAGGAAAAATGCGATGTGACCTGGAGTTCCGCGTAGCGGCTCATGCGAAAACTCTGAGTTTTGGATTAAGTCACTGGCGATTATGCCTACCCTGCTTTCAGTGTCCTATGGCACCGGAATGATGCTAAGTCCGATATTTACTGAAAATATCTTCGATGATCCTCTTTGCGACTGCCTTTGGCGACGCTAGGAACAGATAATAGACAACGGCGTTGTTGCTATTGCGCATGGGCAAGGGATCGGGAACAAATTTAAACCCCGCGATGTCTTTCAGCCGTTTCTGAAAGGCTCGCGCAATCGCATCGTTGTCCTGCTTTTCAAGCGCCGGCCGGAAATACAGATTTGTCTGTCTGCTTTCGACATAGGCGGCCTGCCGCCATGACTCGTCGCCCCAAAAGCGGTTCATGCGATCAATGCCGTCTTTGGGAGCCTTATCGGGGTTACGCCAGATCGCGTTCCTGTTCATATCCATGACTGGAAAATTCAGGAACAAATCGACCGCATCTGATTTTCCCGCCTGCTGGATGATCTCCCAATCGAGATGCAGGCCATATGGATCGAGGAGACACAAAGCGCGAGTATAAAGGTCATAGCGGATCTTCGGCAGAACATCCGTCGCGAGATAGGTGTTTGAATCGCCCGTATGAATTTGAACGTTGCTGCGGCCTTCGCAAGGCTTGCTAAGATTGATGGTTTTGGCCTCGTCAACATCAACGAAAAAGAATCCGTCAAAGGGTGGGGAAACCCTGAGCGCTCGAGCGGGACTGCCTTCGATCTCTTGTCGCGTCTCTTTCGACAGATGAAGCCCTGAACCGCTAAAGGCGTCGATATAGTATTTTTTCAGGTTAGGGCTTCTCTTGAAGGCCGTGGTGTAGGCCGCACCGTATTTTTCGATGATCTCTAATTTCAGCTCCGACCAGTAACCGATCTCGTCAAACCTGAAAGGAAGGTCTGTCATGTGCCGACCTGCAACTCTAGCTGCCGCTGGCGTGATGCCGGTAGCTTCATGGGGAATTGGCTCCATTCTTTCCCCTCAAGGAGCCTGCCGCCTGTTTTTGGAGAGCGGCCACCCCATTGTTTGAAAAAGAAGGCCACGTTTGCCTTGATACACTGGTTCCGAATGTCGATTGCCCATTCCGGCTTCATCGGGCGCGCGCCGTAGCCACTCTCGCCGCCAACAATCACCCAAGCGATTCCGTCAAGAGAGACCTTGCCGACAGGAGCAATGAGCGGCTCTATGGACAGAAAGCGGATGCTGGCATTGGCATTCTGCAAATGCACGATGCGCGAAGTGGCTTTTTCATTTTCGAGCGAGACGCCAAACCACATATGCGGCGGGGCCAGACGCTCTTTGTAGCGATCATTGATGAATTTCTGCATGAGCGAACTGCGCTTGGTTAGCACCTGATAGATGTGCCAGTCCGCCTTCTCCATCGTATCGAAAACGGCAGAGACATAGACCCTTGGAATTTCCTTGTGAAAAAGGTCACTCATCGAGTTCACAAAAATCATCCGGGGCCGCTTCCATTCAAGCGGCTGCAAGAGTCGCTCGGGGCGAAGCGTCAAGTCAAATCCCGTTTCGAAAGGATGCCCTTTCACGCCGCGAAAGCGCTCTGAAAACCTCTCCGCATAGCAATTATCGCAACCGGTGCTGATCCTCGTGCACCCTGTCACGGGATTCCACGTCGTGTCAGTCCATTCGATTGTGGTGTTATCAGACATGCTTGGGAAGCCTCGAAATGGTACTATGCGAGACATTGAAGGTGCGCGCAATGGCGCGGATGAGCTCGCCTGCATCGCGGCACTTAATTGCCTCGTGCTTTTGGTGCTCAGTAAGCTTCGGCTTTTCCATGCGCCGCCAAGTGAGCCTCTTGTCGTATATTTGTGAAGAGAAAGTGAGTCTCCTGAGGAAAGCGAGGTCCCTCTCGAAGTGTTGCGACGCAGGCGGTGCTTGCTTCTCATGCGAACACCCCGTGAAGATACCAGCGCGGATCGCCGGTCGCGGCATCCTCGCCATTCCCGGCACGAAAAATCCAGAAGCGCTCGCCCGCCTCATCCTCGATGCGGAAATAGTCGCGCACCGCGGAAAGCTCGGCGTCGCGTTTCCACCACTCGCCAAAAACCCGCTCGGGTCCGTCGGCGCATTTCACGCGCCGCCTTATGCCGCGCCAGGTGAAATGGACGGGCGGATGATCGGGCAGCAGCGCGAGGGTCTCGATCGGCTCGGGCCTTTCCAATAAGCGCACCGGGCGCGGCCAAGGGTCCGGCCAGGTCCCATTCCTATCGGGCGCCGCCGGCGCGATCCGTCGAACCGAGCGTTCCGGCACGTCGCTTTCGACCGGAGCGAAGCGATAGAGATGCTGTTCGCCTACTCTATTGGCGAGCGTGTCGATGAGGCTCGTAACATCCGCCTCCGGTTCTTCGGCGAGCGAGGAGGTCGTCTGTTTTTGCGCGAGCGGCTCGGCAAGCGTCGCGGCAAGGCGCATGATCTCGATGCCAAAACCAGGATCGATGGTTTCGATCTTGCCGCAGAGGAGCCGGGTCAAACGCTTGACGTCGCGCACCGGCAGCGCCGTGCCGATGCGGATCGCCTCGATGCGGCTGTCGATACGGTGAAAGAGCAAATCGAGCCGCCGCGCGCCAAAGCCCTTTGCTTCGAGGGCCGCGCAGAGCTGGGCGGCGAGCGTGCCCGTGGCGCGAGCGATTGTCTCCGGCGCACCGATCGGCTCGGCGAAGACGCACTGGGCCTCGATAAGGTCTGGCGGGCGAACCGGATCGATCGGCTCGTTTAAGGATCCCATGGCCTGATCGAGGCGGCGGCCAAGCTCGGGGCCGAAGCGCAAGGCGAGCGGCGCACGAGGTTTTGCCGCCAATTCGCCGATGCGCTCGAAGCCGAGGACGCGAAGCTCCTCCACCATGTTTTTGGGCAGGCGCAGGGCGGCGATTGGCAGTTCGAGGATAGCCGTCGAACTTTCCCCCGCCGGGACGACGAGGGCGGCCCGCGCCCCATAGCGGGCAAAGGCATGGGCGGCGCCCCAACTGCCGGCGATCGCCGCGCGTGCCGCAATGTGAGAGACGGCAAGCCGGGCGACCATTTCCTCTAGCATGGCGTCTTCCCCGCCATGAAGATGCGTGGCGCCGGTTGCGTCGATGATGAGCCCATCCGGCGGATCGGCGGCGGCGACCGGCGCGTAACGCTGCAACGCCCAGAGCGCGAGCCGGTCGAGGGCTTTTGCATCGGCGGCAGGCTCCGCGTCCCTGACGATGAGCCCCGGCACAACAGCCTGTGCCTTGGCCACCGGCATGCCAATGCGCAAGCCTGCCCGCCACGCTGCCGCATCCGCGGCCAGGACCACCCGCCGCCTTCCCTCCCGGCCGATCAGGACGAGCGGCTCAGGAGGCGGCGCGGCGGCGCCCAATTTCCTTCTGACCCGGTCCGTGGACCAGCTCGGCAGGAAGAGCGAGACGACCCTTGGCATCACAGGCCTCCACTTCGAAATCGGCGCTTTCACCGGCGCGGCACCGGATCAATTCGAGCCGCCATCGGGCGCGTCCAACGCCGGGAACAGGCAATTGGGTTGCGGGGAGCGCGCTGACCCGCCAGCGCGTGACGGACGCCGTCGGCTGGCCGAAGTCGGCGGCCTCGGTGTGCCGCCGCCAGCGGCGAATGGCGATGCCGATGGCGCCGGAGCTTTCGGCGGCAAGCTGAAGGCGGCGGGAGGCCGTCATCGAGAGCCGGGCCACTTCCGCTACGACGGCGCCGAGGCCGCCGTGCCGCAAACCTTCCTCGAAACAGACGAGCACAGTCTTTTCGTCTCCTGCTGCGACATAGATCACGCGATCGGGCGTGAGCCCGGCTTGCGCGAGGGCCGGGGCGAACAAGTCCGGGCGCGTGATGCACCACAGCACCTTTCCCCGCGCACGCGCCGCAATTCCCGCCGCGAAAAGCGCCGCGGCGGCGCCGTCGATCGCGCCATGGCCGCCGCCGGCCACCTCATGCAGAGCGCCGCGCGCCAGTCCGTCTCCCGGCAGATGCCGGTCGATCGTCTTGATGCCGAAGGGCAGCACCGAACGCCTTCGCGCGGCCGCGCCCTCGAGGCGCCGGATGCGTGCGCGAAGCTCCTCGACAATAGGCAGGCCGGTGGACGTCCTCATGTCCTTTGCAACTCGCTTGGACGATAGTATGTTCCCTATTTGTTCTTATTATGCCGAAAGAGTCAACGGGAGTCTGACGGAGGGCAGGGCGATTCCATAGGAAGTTAACAAAGGATAGCCGCCAAGAAGTCATTGTTACAGGAAGCATTTTTGATTTTGCGCGTGATCGGCATCCGGGCCGGCTGGAGCTTGATGAGGCCGACGGCCATTTTCCGGACGGCGCCAAGGTTAAGCGCGGCGTTTTTCTTGGCGGTTTGGCAAAGGTCTCCCCGAAGATAACGTCGAGCATCCAGTGCAGGTTGTTTTCTATGCTCCAATGCGCGCGCGTGCGGCAATGCCGGCAAGCATGATCTCATTGAAATGCTGGTCATCGCCTTATGTACGGTCCTGTGCGGCGGCGAGACCGCCTGCGGCATGGCGCTCTTCGCAAGCAGGATTTCGGGCAAGGGTAAACCACGAAGCCTGCAAGGAGCCTTGGTTGGAACAATTTGCGGCGGCGAAGACTGGGAGGAGATCGTCCTGTTTTGCGAGGAAAAGCTTACCTCGGGTCTTCAAGTCCGGAAGAATGCTCAAGAAAGCTCGCGATCATCGGCGGTTCCTCCCGCCGCTTTGACTCACCCCCCTCAACTTATGGTTAACTTCCTATGAATTCGCCCTGCATCGGGAAACCAGCATGCTTCCCATGAACCTACAACCGTTGTATTAAGCGGATTTGACGGCGCGCAGCGGCAGACGGTGGCTGTCCTTGAGCGTTGTCAACACGACCGACGATTTGACATGCGAGACGCTCGCCTGCGGCAGGATCAAATCATTGATGATCCGGGACAGGTTCGTCAAATCCGGTACCATCACTTTCAGCAAATAGTCCGAATCTCCAGTCAGCGCGTAGGCTTCCCGTATTTCCTCAACGGCGTTGACAAAGGCGCCAAAATTTTTGGCATTTTCCTTGGAATGGGGCGACAAGGTGACTTCGACGAGGGCAAGCAAGCCGATGCCCAGGCGCGAGGCGTTAAGGCGCGCGGAATAGCCCTCGATAATGCCGGTTTCCTCAAGCCTTATGCGGCGGCGCGAACATTGCGAGGCTGAGAGGCCGGCTTTCTGGCCAAGCTCGGCATTGGTGAGGCGCCCGTCGGCCTCGAGCGCGGCAAGCAGTTTTAGGTCGAAGCGATCGAGCGCGCTTACTTCGTGCGAATCCGGCATTTTTCACACAATCCATGCGTAGGAAGGCGCAATTGCGTTCATTATACACACATCTCCCGCAGATTTCGCGCTATTTTTGTCCTTTAAACGAGGAAAAAACGAAGGAAAAAATGGGCCCGTTTCCGCACGACGCGCTGCCCGCAAAGATCAGCGCCGAAAACCCCGCCGGCACCGATGGTTTTGAATTCGTGGAATTCGCCCATCCCGAGCCGGATGCGCTCAGGACCTTGTTCGAAGAGATGGGATTCGCGCTGGTGGCTAAGCACAAATCCCGCGCCATCGATCTCTACCGCCAGGGCGGGGTCAATTACATCCTCAACGGCGACAGGACAAGCTTTGGCGGCAGGTTCGCCGATCTGCACGGACCCTGCGCGCCCGCGATGGCCTGGCGTGTCGTCGATGCCAAACACGCGCTTACGCACGCGCTCGAAAGAGGCGCGCAGCAATACGAGGGCGAGACCGGCGCAACAACCATCGACGCTCCCGCGATCCATGGGATCGGCGGCAGCCTGATCTATTTCATCGACACTTTTGGCGCCAAGGGTTCGCCTTATGAGGCTGAGTTCGAGTGGCTAGGCGAGCGCGATCCGGCGCCCCCCGGCTGCGGCCTTTATTATATCGATCACTTGACCAACAATGTGCTTCGCGGCGCCATGGACCGCTGGTACCGGTTTTATCAAAATCTCTTCAATTTTCGGCAGATCCGTTATTTCGACATCGCCGGAAAAATGACCGGCCTCTATTCCCGCGCGTTGACGAGTCCCTGCGGAAAAATCCGGATTCCGTTGAACGAATCCGCCGACGCCAAGAGCCAGATCGAGGAATTTTTGCGCCAATACAAGGGCGAAGGCATCCAGCACATCGCCTGCGGCTGCAAGGACATCTACGCCACCGTGCCGCGCTTGGCGGCGCGCGGCCTCGCGTTCATGCCGCCGCCGCCCGATACCTATTACGGCAGGATAGCCGCGCGGCTTCCCCGCCACGGCGAACCGCTGCAGGCGTTGCGGGCGAGCGGCATTCTCATCGATGGCGAAGTTGTCGACGGAGGCAAAACAAAACTCCTGTTGCAGATTTTTTCCAAGACCGTGATCGGGCCGATCTTTTTCGAGTTCATCGAGCGCAAGGGCGACGAGGGTTTTGTCGAAGGCACCTTAAAGGCCCTTTTCGAATCAATCGAAGCAGACCAGATCGAACGCGGCGTGCTCGTCGCCTAACGGGCAAGGCCGCTCGCTCGCAACAAAAGCCTCGCCCTTGCATGATCGCTGATCCCGACTCTGATTAGATTTCGGGCTGATCCGCGAGGGGTGGCCGCCCCTCCCGGTTCTGCCCCACTTCTCAATGAGTCGCGGGGTCCTGGCAAACATGCAAGGGCGAGGCTTTAAAACAAGCGCTCAGGCGACGTAGCTTTCCGGCGCTTCCATCGGCCCGCCATAATAGTTTTGATAGCGCTCTTCCAAGTCGCCGAGCGGCAGGATCGTAAAAACGTCGGTCGTGCCGAACTCTGCGTCGATCACCGCGCCGTCGCCAAATTTCGCCCCGGCGCGCAGGTAGGCCTTGAGCAGGGGAGGCAGGGCCGCTATCCCCTTGCGCGCATCGATAGCCTTGCTGTCCAGGGTCGCCATATCGACGCCGCGCCCGGTAAGCGGGCGGACGCGCCATTCCTCGTCCGCGAGCGCATGCTGATGCAGAAAACTCAAAGGCAGGGCAAGGGCGCGCGGATCGACGCCATGCAGGCTCGCGCAACCGATGAGGACGTCGATGCGGTGATGTTGCGCATAGACCCAAAGGCCGCGCCACAAGAGCTCGATGACGCGCTTCGACCGGTATTGCGCGTGAACGCAAGAGCGGCCGAGTTCCAAAAAGCGCTTGCCGGGATGGCGGGCGAGCAAAGGCGCGATATCGAACTCCGTCGCGCTGTAAAAACCTTTGTGGCGGGCCGCGGTATCGCCGCGAAGAAGACGGTAGACCCCAACGATTTTTGGCTTATTCCGGCCGAAACGGTTGCGGTGATCTTTGTCGATGACGAGAAGATGATCGCAGATTTTGTCGAAAGGACAAATGTCCCGCCTGGTCAGTGCGGCGGTTTGCTGAGGCATCGCCTGGCCTTCGTCGTAAAAAACCTTAAACCGCAGCCGCTGCGCCTTGCGGATCTCCCGGCTCGTCGCCGCCAGCCGAACCTCAAACGGGCCGAAACGGCCAAGCACGGCCGGCAGACCGGAAAGATCGCGCACGATCCGGTTTGGACTTATGAACGCGGCGGTGTTCCGGACGGCGCCGCCGAAACCGGAGGGCGTAGCAATGTTCCACATAAGCCAGCGAATCTCATCTTAGGACTAAGAATCGATTCTAGGAGCCGGACGCGAAGGTTTGATGACGAAAGGGCAGGCTACAAGGGAGGGCAGGCGGCGCTGTCATCAAACTGCAGGCTAAGCGCTTTAATAAGGCGCGAATCGTAATGTCAACCTGCGGTGAGACATGGCATATCTCCGCGCCATACTGATCGTGCTTATCCTGTTCTTGTTTTTGTGCCTCGCTCCCTTGCAGTGGATCGCGTTGCGCCGGCGCTGGCCGCTGCGGTTGTGGCTCCCGGTCGCGCTCGGCCGGACCCTCGCCGCCCTTGTTGGAGTCGATGTCGTCGTGAGTCGCACCGCGCCGCCGCCAGGGCCTCGGCTTATTGCCGCCAATCATGTTTCGTGGCTCGACATAGTGGTGCTTTGCTGTGTCGAGCCCGTTTGTTTCCTTGCCAAACGTGAAGTCGAAGCGTGGCCGGTCGTCTCCACTTTCGCGCGGCTGCAAGAAACCGTCTTTTTCGATC
>JBQTKC010000189.1:0-8590 GCA_052386575.1 Beijerinckiaceae bacterium | reverse complement strand
AGATTAGGGTAATGCTCCGCCAGCCACCGCAGAAATCCCACCTGATACGCGGCCCTAGCGCCCCCACCGCTGACGGCCAATGCTAGCGTGCCGCGGTTATTTTTTTCTGCTATTCCGTGTTTCATTTTTTGGAACGACGGCAAAGCAGCCTGCTGGAGCAGGCAGATGTTGTTACACGAGGAGTGATTGCACTTGAGTTCCTCGGCTTTGTGGAAGGCCCAATAGGTCTCGCCAAGGCTGCGGAAAACCTGCCGTCACGGGGTTTCACTTTCGGATTGTCATTCACGATGCCGTTGCATGGCTGCACTTTACCAGGAATCTAGCATTCCTGGCTTGGTTAAGCGAACGGTGAGCTGGCAGCCGAATCAGGCCGATCTATAACGATGGCTGAGACCGTAATCATGTTCAATTCGGCCGCAGCCCATCGCGCAGTTGATGCTTACGGAGCAGATAGGACATGTTCCTCGGATCAATCCCTAACATAGCCGCGGCTTGTTTCTTGATCCCGTTGGCGCGAACGAGCGTAGCGAGCAGGATCTCCTTTTCGAGCAGGTTCAACTTTTCCCTTAATCCCAGATCAGACGAATTTTCAGGAGTCTCCGTCCCATCATGAGATTCGATGAGGTTCATCGGGAGGCTCGAAGGCAAAATGGCCGGACCCTTTTCAACGATGACTGCGTGTTCCACCGCATTCGCCAACTCCCGGACATTTCCAGGCCAATCGTGCTCGATGAGTAAGGTGATAGTCTCTGGAGCGATGGAGCGGATGTCATTGCCAATAGCCTCACGATACACACGGAGGAAGTGCTGGGCCAGCAGGTGAATGTCTTCTTTTCGCTCGCGTAGCGGCGGCAGCGGGATGCAAAAGACATTGAGCCGGTAGTACAAGTCCTCTCGAAACGTGCCGTCGGCGACTACTTTCGCTAAATCCACATTGGTCGCGGCGATCACCCGGACATTGACCGGCGTGGTCACAGAGCTGCCGACCGGCTCGAATTCGCGCTCCTGCAATACGCGGAGAAGCTTGGCCTGTCCAGTGAGGGGCATACTGCCGATCTCATCCAGGAAGATCGTGCCGCCATCAGCCTGTTTGAAACGTCCGCGGCGGTCACGGATCGCGCCGGTGAACGCGCCTCTCACATGGCCGAAGAGCTCGCTTTCCAGTAGCGTTTCCGTGAGCGCGGCGCAGTTCACCTTCACGAAGGGACCATGGCAACGGTGACTGTGCGCATGTATAGCATTGGCGACGATCTCTTTGCCCGTTCCGCTTTCGCCTTGAATGAGAACGGTAGCGTCGGTCTTCGCTACGGAACCGATGAGGCGGCAGACCGTACGGATTTGTTCACTTTGGCCGATGATGCTGGGGAAATCCACTTGCTCGGACCATGTGGCCCTGGTATCTGTGGTCGAATCGGCACAGGAGAGAGCCGCGATTCGTTTCCGGGCGGCAATAAAGATGAAGTTTTTTTCTCCCCACTGCAAGCGAGTGACGCTTGCATCCACGGCAGTCGCCTCGCCGTTCTTCCTGACCAATCGCAGGCCGTTGCAACATGCCGCGTCAGCTTTGTCAGCATTCCGGGGAAAAGCATGCGCGTTCGATCCGTTCTGTGCTCTGAACAAGCGATCGATGGCAAGCCCCTCGATCTCCTCGCGTTGATGGCCGGTATCGTTTAGTGCCTGGATGTTCGCTTCGATGAGGGTCTTGGTAGCCGCGTCAAACACGAAGACAGCATCGCTTGCGGAGTTGAAGAACATCTGATAGAGGTCCGAGGACTTATTCACTTTTTCCCTCCAGCTTTTTTTAGGCGCATGGTGCCCGTACAACATCTCCGCTCCATCCCATGCGAGGCCCTTTCGTGGAACCGCCGCCCCTAGCGACGTTCTCGCGGTCAGGCCATGAAGCCCAGGCCAACGGCCACCGAACCGATGACGCGTGTCCCAAGCTCTCGCGCTATAGTTAGTGTACAGGAATGACTCGCGGCGTAATGTGAAATATTCACACTTCTCGATGGAACACCGCGAGCCGGTGATGCTTACGTGCGAGATTCAACCCGAAAAAAACACGCGCGTCAGAGGTCTTGCATCAATGCCAACAAGGTAGAAAATGCTTGTTCTCTTATGACGCATTCGAATGGGGCATTTTTCATCATGAGGCGATCATCGCCACTCGCAAGAAATAGGATTCTTGCCTTAGGCTGTCGCCGCCGCGCCACGGCGGCAAGAAGCCGCTCACGCACAAAAGTTCGCGATACGCCGATCAAGATGTGCCCATAGACGTTGCGACAAAGCAGCGACAGGGCAACCCGAATCGTCGCCGCGACCTCCACCTCGGAATAACCCGCCGCCAAGAGAAAATTACGAAGCGACTCGCGAAAGAGCGGATCGCGATCGCAGATGAGAATTGCGTTTAGGCGGTTCATCTCTCATGCCGGGTGCAGCCTTTGGCTATCGCTCCGTGCCGTATATTTACTCCGACCGCATTTTCCTTTCGTCCGCCCTGCGCTTGCTGATTCGCAAAACGCTCCTTACCCGCGTCAGCCAACGGCCACGCCTACCGCGGCGCTTCCTTCAGGCGTAATTGATCGACGTGCAGCGTTATCTGTAACCCGCTGTGCCTATGCAAAATCCCCACGCACGCGGTATCGGGCTCGACGTCAGTGGTGTTGCCGTTGATGCGGACCACCACGTTGCCATCCAGTCGCAATACGGCAGTCGTTTGCCGGGTGCCTAATCTGAGCAGATCGAGCTCCCATTTGACCGGGCTGTCCGTGGAAATTTTTCCCTCCGTCACATCGATTCTTTCCCGGAACAAACCATCCGCGCTTCGAATCAAAACTCCCGCGATGTATTCATCGTCTCTGATCTTCCGCAGGCAGGCGGCCGCTACCAAAATGTCGCCCGCCAAGAAAGCCAAAGGATGAATTCCCCGTCCATTGCTCATCTGCAGTTCTGCAGGCCTGATATCCCCCCTCAAGCGCCAGGACATGGGGCGGGCGGGCGAGCGGCCGACGGGCAAGGGGAAGCGCAGCCCTGCACGGATCAGTGTCCCTTGCGAGCTCCGGAGGTCCTGACAGAGCAGGCCCCTTGAAGGTGTCAGTGCGGCGGATTCATCCGGCCGGCAGATATTGCCGGACAGGACGCTCAGTGCCCAACCTGGCGGCGGAAAAGTTTCCCCCTCTTCAAAACCCGCACGACTATTGACGGGTCTCTCATTGGCTTCAAGTTTGGGCAGAGAGAATTTAGCGGTTTTCGATTTCTCGTTCTTAACATCCAGGACTCGCAGTTGCACGGATTCGTATCCCGGAGCAATGTCTTTGACCAGCACGCCATAGTGCAGATCGCGCAATCGCTCTCCTTTGAGATTGGATTTCTGGTAACCTTCCACGGCGATTCCGTTCTTAAAGGCCTGTTCGTCGCCCTTGCCGCTCACAATAGTTTGCCGGTCATCGAAACCGACGTGAAGGTTCTGGGCCGCGACGCCGTCGCCCGTCAATGTCAGATCGACGCCCTGCAAATCGCCCTCCCGCCGATCCCGGACTGCAAAGCAAAGCCTCACCGCCCTCTTGTCGCCATCGTCCCGGTAGAAATTGCAGCGATCCAAACGGAGCTGCCTGAAGTTAGCCGTGTTGGGGTAGTCCAGGTAGTTCAGCGGGTGAACACTGTGAACCTGTTGGGGCCCACCTTTCCTGAACTCGAAATGAAGATGCGGATAGGTCGCGTCTTCCTGACCCACCGCGCCGATCACGTCGCCTTGGTTCACTCGCGCACCGGGAATCACGCCCTCCGCGATGCTGTCGAGATGGAGATAGACAAGGAACAGGTCATCCTTGCCGTCCGTCGGATCGACGACTTTGAGAAGGACATGCGTTGAGCCGAAACCCCGAGCCGGTTCCGTTTCATCCGCTGGCGTCTTATCCGCCGGCCCGGCACGATGCACCACGCCGGCCGCCATGGCATGGACCGGTGTGCCAAGGGGAGCCGGCAGGTCGATGCCGTCGTGGAAGTCCCAGCGATCCGCGTCGATACGCGGACCGAAGGACGTGTTCATTTCGTCTGGCGTAGTGGGGCTCTTGCCGAGGGGCCAGATGAAGTGAGAGGCACCTACTTTTTGACCAGAATCTCTTGTCTCATTACTCATCTTTCACCTCCTCTTTGATGCAGGCCATATCCTAGTAGTCAGTCTATCAACTTGATTCTCATACTCCTTCTCCCTCAGGGAGAAGGTAGGGATGAGGGGACATAAAAGGAAAACACCTTATTTTTGGTCACCCTCGCCCCCGCCTTCGCCAGGGCAGGCTCTAGCCCTCTCCCAGGGAGCTGACTCTTGTTCACAACTTGAATGCGACACTCGCCGTTGGAGTTGTCCTCCTGTCATTCCGGCGAAAGCCGGAATCCAGAACGCTTGTGCTCATAGATGCGTTTGACCAGATCAGAGGTCACCCCGACGTAGAGCGTTCCTTTCCGGCGGCTCGCCAGGATATAAACGCAAGGCTGTTTGTCTATCACGCCCCTGTACTGGATTCCGGCTTCCGCCGGAATGACGTATAAGAGACAGTTCCCGGGGGAGAGGTAATGTGCGGCATTATCGTATTCATCAATTATTGAGTTGACTGACTACTAGGCCGGCGCGATCACTGTCACAATTCCATTCGGGCTCCGATACGTGAGCGCCCCGTCCTCGACATACAAAATCCCAGCGCCAGCGAGATTCTCAGTCGGGGCGACCGAGGCATTAGCGATCGCGATGACACCTTTTCCTCCTCCAAACGCTTTAAAGTCTTTGGCTTTCTTGAATCCGAAACCGATATTGCCGCCAATTTCCGGCCGCTCAAATACGACAATAGTATCGAAGCCTTTTTCATTGGGGCTAACTGCAGCTTTGCGGCCATTGATCTGGAGCTGATCCGCCTGAACGGCAATCTCGAACTTCCCGGCACCGGGATCAGGACCCGTGAGGCCCGTCTCGACAAACTCGATGTCGGGATTCGGGTCATCGATCCGGATCGAGGCCGCGCCTCCGCGTTGACCTGCTTGTTTGATACGCAACGCGGGCTGGTTATATTCCTGGTTTGTGGCACTTACCTCCAGGACAGAAGATGCAGAGCTAAGCTTGCCGTCATCTGATGTGATAGAAACCGTAGCCATCGTATTTCTCCTGTGAGTTGGTGTGTTGCGAAAAAATTCACTCCGACCCCATTTTCCTACCCCATTTTCCTCGTGGGAGTTAGACCGTTATTAATGAGGATGCACCTGTCCAGCTCCTGAATCAGCGCCTCCAGCTCGCTGCCGTCTCGAGCGCGGAGGCCGACCGCGACGTAACGTAGCTTCAAGCGCCGACCGGCTCCTGCGTCGGCCTCGCGCTCGATGTACGCACAGTCATCCGCGCCCCCGCCGGCCAGTCCCACTTTGGAAAGCAGGCGCTTGACCGAGCCCGGGGGCTGGAGGCGTGAGAGGCCGATGGCAAACCAGCTCCCGGTACCCGGTACCGCTAGCGACGGCATCTTTCGCATCATTTCCGCCATTTGGGCGCTGGCGGTCGGGCTGACGAGCCTGCCCTGTGCCAGCAACGTGAGAAACGCAGCCAGCGATCCGGCGGTCGCGCTTTGCGCCGGGCCGCCGCCCAGCGCGCCTCTCCAGGCGGTGCCCCAGTAGTCGGCACCCAGCCACAGGCCGCCGTTCCGGTTTGTGTCGTAGAGTCCGGACTGGAGAAGGGTCGATGCAATATAGGGGTACCCGACATCTCGAATCACCGTCGAGGTCGCCAAGTTCGAGGCCGGCACATCGCCTCCGGCCATGATGCCGACCCGCTCGTAGAATCCCAGTCGGGCCAGTTCCTCCTTGAACCTCGGCCGCTCGCGGCGGGCCGTTTCAAGCGCGCTCGTCGCCGCTGCGATTCGGGCCCGGTCGCGGCTACTTCGCGCCGCCGCGAGTTCCTCCGCCGCCTGTTTGACGTAGATGCCGTTGAAGCCCTTTACGATGCGACGGAGCTCGTCGAGGTCTTGGCCGGTACTCGCGAACTCCGCCGACACGGTGTCGCCCGAGGAGACCGAAGCAAAAACGCGCGCGAGGTTGGGTACGCGCGGCCCGCCCAGCGGAACTCGCTGGCCGTGTAGGAGCACCAGGCGACCACGACGGGAGATCCCTTTGGCGAACGGGACCGATTTACCGCCGGGATCGATCTGGGTCGCGGCCCAGTCGCGGCGCAGGTGTACGAACAGCTCATCGAGGGTTGCCGGCTTCTGTCGCTGGATCGCCGCTTGGGCATCGTGGCGAAGCTGGAAGGCGGCCAGCATCGCCACGACTTTTGGAACGCTCGCGGCGAAGACCGGCTGGCGGTGATCGAAGGAGGCGGCGTACTCGGGACGAGCAAGGTCTTTGGTGAGGTCGACTAGCGCCACCTTGATGTGTCGATAACGCCGTTTGTTCATCACCATAACGCCTTTCAAACACTCCTGAAGTGCCGGCGCGATCCGGTATGCGTCGGGCCCTTCGTAAAACCCCGGGTCCATCTCGCCCGGCGTAAGTGGTACATTCTTGCCGCCGGCTAGAACCGACTGAGGGAATAGCGGCAGGTAGCGGAGATCGGGTGTCGAGGCCGCGACCGCCGACTGTCCGAATCCTTTGTCGGTCCGGCAATCGGTAGCGGCCGCGGCCCGACGGCAGGATTGATTCAGCGATCGGGTTGGATGGTAAAGATACACGGCAGGGGCCTCGATTAGGTGCTCACGGAGCAGTGGTCCAACACCCACAGCGGCGCTTCCAAAGCACCCCAGGCGCGATAGACGAACTTGAGGTAACAGAAGACGTTGTTGAGCGGCGGTGCCGCCGACGTTCGCTTGACCCACTCGCCGTACGCCGCCAGCATCGTCGCCGCGAGCACGTTGGACGCCCGTTGATCGGGAAGCAGCTCAGTGAAATGTCCGCGACCAAGCGCGATCCACAACTGTCCGGCTTTCGCCTTGAACTGGTAGCCGAGCCGATTGCCCGGCTCCGGTCCGCTCGCACGCTTCGGCAGCCCGAGCGAATACAGCAGGCCGCCAGAATCGAGAAGCTTAAAGGACGCCATCGAACCTCGCCTTGACGACTCTTCCGATGATCAACCAAGTCCCCGGAACGAGACTCTTGGGGTCGGAGCCAAAAACTTCGACGAACGCCGCCAGTTGGTCGGGTGTTGGATGTTCGATAAATCCCGATGCGGCCCTTGCCATGGCCGCGGCGGCCCCGGCGTCTCGCTCGAGATCGGCCTTGATCGCGGCGCAGGTCCAGTTGAATTGAGTCCAGTCGGTCAGGTCGGCCAGCCCGATCGCGGAACACTCGACATGGCGCACGGGAACACCGACTTGGACGGAGCCCGGCTGCCCGAGAGGAGATCCGAGCGTGGCGCCGAGTCCACCCACGCCGTTGATGCGAACAGTCTGATACACGTGCGCGGCTTCCTCGCTACGGCGTTTCCTTGGCGACCCGCTCGACGGTCGCCCACACGGCTTCGATCGCTTCCTTGCTGTCGAGGCCCATTTTCCGGAGTCCTTCCTCGACCACCAGCTTCGCGCCGGTCTTAGCGGCCCCCTGCGCCGCCTGGCGGACGTACTTGCGTAACCGGGACGGTACCCCGAGCCGTTCCGACGCCCGATCGACCGCCGCGTCGAGCTTACGCTTCAAGAGGTCGCCTAAGGTCGGGCGCGCGGCCGCAGTTGGCGGCACCTGGCTGATCATCCAGTCGATGTGGGCGGCCAGCGGATCGGCGGGCTTGATCCCGAGAATGCGTTCCAGTTCCTCGTCGGTCAGCCGCAGACGCGGGGGCGCGGTCGGCGCGGCTGGGGAGCTTGGCGGTACGGCGGGTGGCGCGGCGGTCGGGCCCGGAGAGGGCATCAACCGGTTCCATCGATCCGGCGGCACCGGGCACCCCGACCCGAGCCAGATGGGGATCTTGCGACCTGCCGAGAAGAGCGCGTACCGGAGATAGCAATAGGCCCGGTTCTTGGTCTTGGCGTCCTTGGTGAACCTGATCAACTGGCCAAACGCCACCCGGAGTGCCGCCGCCATGAGCGCCGCCTCGGCCGATTCAGGGTCGTTGTCCCGGACGCTCTCCCAGAAGCGCCTGCCGAGACCGATCCGATATTTGTCCCCTATGGCCCTGATGTAGTACTTCTCCGGTGTGTCATCGGCGGGCGGTAGCGATGACCATCCGAAACAGGAGAACCGAAGGGAACCGCTCGCCAGAAGCCGGGCTGCCAACTCGAACCGCTTGCGCACCACGCCGCCGACGCGCCACGAGACGCCGGTTGGATGCCAGCCGGGCGACAGCCCGAACACCGCTTTGAAGAGTCGAGCCTGTTTCCCGACCACGGCGACGGCGGCGGCTCGGGAGAGCCCAATCGCGCTGGCGATGGTCTGCTTAACCGTAGATCCAACTTCTTCGGCGGAGACCGGCCGCCCCACGATTCGAGCGATCTCCTGGAGCTGCACGTCGGTACAATCGATCCGGAGCTGAGCATGAACGGCTACCGGGGGCGCGGGGACCGGGTGGTGGCCAAACCCCGCGACAACCCCAGCCCATTTCAGTACATAAAACCCGTAGTCCACAACTCGA
>JBQTKC010000188.1:0-25932 GCA_052386575.1 Beijerinckiaceae bacterium | reverse complement strand
CCGGGCGCGCGCCGCTCAACAGTCAAGCACTTTTGTCATCCCCCCAATCAGGGGGTGCGTTGGAAGCGGTTTCATGGTTGGATGTTGAGATCGACGCAACAAGCGAGTGAGCCGTTTAAGACTGAATAGCCTTTTATGCCTCGACCGGAAATTAAGAATGCGCCAGGCGCGGACGGTTTTATTATCGTCGCGGTGCTCTGGATTCTTGCCGCCCTGGCGGCGCTCGCCTCCGTCTACGCGGTGTATGTCGCCAACACGGCGCTGGCCCAGCGGGTGTACGACTTAAGACTCGAGACCGAAGCCCTGATCACCGCGTCGCTCGAACTCACCGCCTACCGGTTGATCGGATTTGACGACACTTCGCGCCCAAGTTCGGGCGCCTTCGACTTCCAACTGGGACCATCCAAGGTTAGCGTGGCGTTTCGTTCCGAGGGCGCGCGAATCGATCTCAACCTCGCGCCGAAGCCATTGCTTGCGGGGTTATGCGCGGCCCTTGGTGCAAAGCCGGACGACGCGGATTCCCATGCGGATCGCATCGTCGCATGGCGGACAAAACCGCCGCCGGTAGGCCGGAACCTAGAGGCCGACGCCTACAAGGACGCGGGCTTAAAACACGGTCCGCGCCAAGCTCCTTTTCAAAATGCCGCCGAATTGCGGCTTGTCCGGGATTTGCCGGCGGCGCTCGTGGACTTGGCTCTCCCCTTTGTGACGGTTTTCAACGGCCGGGCGGAGATCGATGCCAACGAGGCCGCGCCGGAAGTGATCGCGGCGTTGCCAAACATGAACTCGAACGTGGCCGGCGAAATTCTCGCACAACGCGATCCGCAAAATCCGCAAAGGGTTTTGAGTCTGCTTGGCGCGGCGGCTTCCAGTGTCGCGGTCGGCGGGCGCAAGGCGGCGCGGGCCGCCGTTCGCATCACCCTTCGAACTGGCCGCAAGGTGAACGCCGATGCCGTCCTCCTCGTTGGCGACAACAATAGCCAAGAGCCCTATCGCATCCTGGCCTGGCGCGACGATTTCGATGGCCCCATATGAGATTGGACGAACAACGGAAATCAAATGAATTTTTATCACGCTATTGTTTACGACGCGTCCCGCTGGATCGACCAGGTTGCAACGACGATCGTCGAGGGCCGTGAATCATTGCGAACCCGGCGTCTCTACCGGCTCGTCGAGCAGCAGGATGGCGCTTTCGTGCTGCAAGGCGCCTCGCAAAGGGAAGCGTTGGACTCGACCTTGGAGCCGGTTCACATCGTCGAAGGGCAAATCGAAGCCTCCGTTTCGCCCAAACTCGCGGAAATATTGCGCGGCGCCCAAGTCGAACTCGTGCTGCAACCCAGCCGTTTCATGTTCCGGCTGCTCGAATTGCCGCGCCGTGCCTCGGATTTCCTCGAAGGGATAATCCGGGCCCAGATCGACCGCCTGACGCCTTGGAGTGCCGCCGACGCGGCCTTCGGCTGGTATCCTTCGACCGACACCGGCACCGACCGTATGGCCGTCACAATCGCCGCGACGGCGCGGACGCTGATCGCGCCGTTCATTGGCGCGATTGCTCGACTAGGTGCAGGCACGATCGTTGTATCGGCGGCATGGCAACAACCCCGGCCGGATCTCGCGGCCATCAAGATATGCGAACAGAAGGCCGGACAGGCGGAGGCGCAGCGCCGTGTCCGGCATGTTCTGATCTTGCTGCTTGTTGGCGCCGGCGCCCTCGGCGCCGTGTCGGTTGCGGCGAGCGCCGTCATCGGCGGCGCGATCGAGACGCAGCGAGACGATTTGGAGCGCCGCATCGCGGAGCGGCGTGCCGCTATCCAACCTGGTCACGACGGGGCGAGCGCGGCGGTGCTCGATTTGCAGCGGCATAAGCATGAAGCGTCATCGAGCGTCATTGTCATCGAAGCCCTGTCGCGGTTGCTGCCGGACGATACTTACCTGACCGAGCTGAGAATTCTTGGCGACAAGGTGCAAATGGCCGGCGTGACGCGAGATGCCCCGTCCTTGATCCGCCTCATCGAACAGACTTCGCATTTCAGCCACGCGACGTTTTTTGCTCCGACAACGCGGTCGCCGTCGGAAGCGGGCGAGCGTTTCTCCATCGAGGCTCACATCGAGCCGGTTTACACGCCAGGTCTATGATCAGCTCCATGCTCCGCGCCCATCCGGTCCAAAAACTCTTTACCCGCGCGCACGCCCTGCCGCTTTTGGGTTATGCCGCGCTTGTCATGGGTTTGGCGGTTACTACCTGGCTCGCGCTTGCCAGCCTTGCCGGCGATTACGCCGATTACACGGCCGCCGCGGATTTGCTCGACCGCCTTGAAGGCCGCAAGCCTTCGATCGGCGGGGCCGGCCTCGCGTTAAGCATGTCCGGTTCGCCGTTTCTGGAAGGCCAGACGGTGGAAATCGCCGGCGCGGCGCTGCAACAACGGGTCGTCGCGGCGGTCAAGGATGCCGGCGGGAATGTGCTTTCCTCGCAGGTCGACTTGCAAGGGTCGCAAGCCAAACAAGGCTATGTCAGCCTCTCGACAAACTGCGAGGTCGGCCAGAGCGCCTTGCAGCAGTTGCTTTACGATCTGGAATCGGGAATGCCGTTTTTGTTTATTGACCAACTTGTGATACAAGTTCCGCAAACAGGCGGTGGAGCAAGCGTTGAGTCGGGCGGTGCGCCCATGCGCGTGCAAATCGATGTCTCGGGGCAGTGGCAGGCGACAAAATGATGAGGTTATGCGCTTGCGTGATCGTGGCGATGGCCGGTTTTTCCGCCGGTGAAGCGGCCGGCCAGGCGCCGGCTTTCGCGAGCCTGGGGGAAGAGGCCGCGGGTCGGTCCAATTTGAACACGGAGCAACCCGCTGCCGCCGCCGCGCACGTGGCCGCGCGGCCCCCGCCGGGCGGCAATCCGCTGTGGGGGGTTCCAATTAGCGCGCTCGACGCGACAAAGGAACGGCCAATATTTTCGGCGTCCCGGCGGCCGCCGATGCCGCCGGCCGTGGCCGAGCGGGTGGTCGCGGCCCCGCCTCCGCCCAAACCGGCAGAGCCCGAGCAGCCGCTCATCACGCTCGTCGGAACTGTGATCGGCAAGCCGCAAAATGTCGCGGTTGTGCTCGACCGGGCCACGAAAACGATTGTACGTCTACATGTCGGCGAAGCTGCGTCGGGGTGGATTTTACGCAGGGTCGATGCGCGGACGATGACGATCGAGAAAAATAGCCAGACTGTGACCGTGGCTCTCCCGGCGCCTGGCTCGGCGCCTGCAAGCCCGCTTCCTTATTCGGAAGCCTCTCGAGTAGACGACGAGTTTTGAGCCGGTTAAAGCGGACAAAACTCACGTCTACCGCGCGGCGCGGCTGCCGCCGATTTGCTTTCACCTTTCCTGAATGGTAGCGATGGCTTGGCGTTTGTTTGCGCGAGGCAAATGTTACCTATTTGCCAGAAGCGGCGCCGCGGACGCCAATCTCAAGAAGCGCTTCAATAAGAGGAAAAAAAGAGGCAATGTTCACGCTTAAGCAACTCCCGATGGCGGGCGCGTTGGCATACATGTGTTCGACGGCCGCGGTGGTCGCGGCTACGCCCTTGATTACGATTCCGGCCAGCTGTTCCAATGGGGTCTCTCTCTCCGCGGCTGATTACGCGACATTCAAAGCCAACCTTGGTTTAGCAGTTCAGGCCGCTGGCAACGGAGGCCTCGGCTTCAACATGTGGGGGACTATTGTCGCCAGGGACGGCACGGTTTGCGCCGTCGCCTACTCGGGCGCTATCTTAAGGGATCAATGGCTGGCGAGCCGAGTGATTTCCGCCCAAAAGGCCGCCGCGGCAAACGGCCTTAGCTTGGGTCCGATCTCCGGCGGCGCCACCTCCAATGGAAAACTTGCGCTGTCCACAGCAAACCTCTATTCAGCCACGCAGCCGGGGGGTAGCCTCTACGGCTTGCCGCATAGCAATCCCGTCGCCGCCGCGGGTGCTTATGGGGACACGATCGACGCGACCGGCGCCTATGTAGGCCCCTCGACTCGCCCCTCCACGACCTACGGCACAGCCACCGATCCGATGGTTGGTCAGGTCATCGGCGGCATAAATGTCTTCGGCGGCGGGCTCGCTCTTTACACTGTTAACAATAGAGTGGGTGGTGTCGGCGTCAGTGGCGATACCTCCTGCACCGATCACATGGTCGCTTGGCACCTTCGCCATAATCTGAACCTCGATAATCTTGCGACGGCTGGCATTGCCGGGCCGGCGTCCCTTTTCACGCCCGACAAGACCCATCCCGACAACATTATTTTCGACATAACCCCCAATCCCAACGGAGGCACTGGCATAAGCGTCTCCGGTTTCGGCCACCCGACGTGCCTTGAGAACCCAACGGTCGACCCGGCGACCGGTACTCCTACGTCACTTCCGGCGGTGCAGTAACGCTGGACGGACTTTGGCGCATTGCGTGGCGGCCAGCAGAGGGAAGCGGCATATCGCTGCTTCCCTATTTTAATGGGCGTATCGCCGCGGCTCGCTTCATCGCGGACGCCCGCTTCGCGCGGAACGCCCCTTCCCAGCAGTCGATAACCAACAGCTTGCGGAACTTTGCCTTTGAGTGGCCCGAGACATAGGTGACACTTCCGCCGACACCAAAGCCGGGGATGGGATACCGTCTCGCCGATCTCGCAAAAAACGCCTCCGGCCGCAAATGACGAGGAGCGCCGCATGAAACGCGCCGCTCCTCCCGAACATCCGAGATTATTCTCTAGGGCGACACCGAAGCTTTTCCCCCAGCGGAGAGGTTTCGAATTGTACAAACCCTACGCGCGGAAAAGACTTGTGTTTTCAAGGGTCGGGAGGTCCGTACCTTGACCCCCACAGTCATGAAGTTTGGAGAAATTGGGCGAGAACAGAGAAAAATCCGCGCAGCCTGAGTGCGGCGCAGTCAACAGCAGCTAGCTTAAAATCTTGGAAATGTTTGGATTTCCGGCCTCCCGAGGGCCGGGAGAATATGAGAAGGAGCAGCAATTGGCGGGACACGGTCGATGAAGATGGGCACTATTCGTTCGCCGTAGCGCTATGATGCAGGAGCCAGCCACGCGCTCCAATCGGTAAAGCTGCGACGCCTTGCGATTTCGCGCTATGCCTCGCGTGCGGCTGTCTCAAATGTTCCGGAGGAACATATCCAGGCCAGCTCCTCTATAAAGAGATCGCCGACATGGCGGCCGAGCGGATCAAGGCGGCGATTACGCTGTCGCTCGTCGGCGACAATCCGGTCAAGGCGATCCTCGATGCCTACAACCCCACGGGCTCGACCTCCTACGTCAATTTCACGACTTCGAAGGAGACGCGCTGGCAAACCGATCCGCGCAAATGCCATATCAATTGGGTCGTCTGCGACAGCGATTGGGAGGCGGAATTCTGCCGCGTCGCCGAGGCGCATCCGAAGGTGCGCGCCTATGCGAAGAACCAGAACCTCGGGCTCGAGGTCCCCTATCTAATGGCCTCGACGCCGCGCAAATATCTGCCCGATTTCATCGTGCAGGTCTACGATCGTCCTGACGATCCGCTCAACCTCATCGTTGAGATCAAGGGCTTTCGCGGCGAGGATCCCAAGGAGAAGGCCAACACGATGCGGGCCTATTGGGTTCCGGGCGTGAACAATCTCGGGAAGTTCGGACGCTGGGGCTTTGCCGAGTTTACGGCGGTATATGAGATCGAGGCCGAATTTGCGAGAATGGTGCAGTCGATTCTGGCGAGAGGCGACGCTGCATGAAAACCGAAGTCGTTTATCACTTGACAGAAATCTTCGAAGGTCACGCTCAGCAAACCGAAACGGGCGTGGAATATTGGCTGGCGCGCGACCTTCAGCATCTTCTAGGTTACGCCGAGTGGCGCAACTTCCAAAACGTTCTTTCGAAGGCGAAAACCTCTTGCGAAGTCGCCGGCCATTCCATCGTGCACCATTTTGTTGACGTCACCAAAATGGTCGAACTTGGCTCCGGCACCAGCCGCGAGATCGACGACATTATGCTCACCCGTTTCGCCTGCTACCTCATCGCGCAGAATGGCGACCCGGCGAAGCCTGAAATCGCCTTTGCGCAGACCTATTTTGCGATACAGACCCGCAAGGCTGAACTTATCGAGCAACGCCTGTTGGAAGTCGAGCGTCTAGCCGCCCGCGGGAACTGAGTGAAACAGAGAAGGAGCTTTCAAGCGTCATCTTTGAGCAGACCGGTGGCAACCAGGATTTTGCGCTCATCCGCAGCAAGGGCGATCAAGCGCTTTTCGGTCGCTCGACGCAGGCCATGAAAGCGCAGTGGAAAGTGCCGGACACGCGGCCGTTGGCGGATTTCGTGCCGACAATCATCCTCAAGGCGAAGGATTTCGCCACGGAGATTACGATTTTCAACGCTCGCGCCCATGCGATGAAGACAGAGCGGGCGATCTCAGCCGAACATGTCACCAACAACCAGGCCGTGCGCAAGACATTGCTCGAACGCGGCATCCGCCCGGAAAGCCTTCCGCCCGCGGAGGACATCAAGAAGGTTGAGCGACGAGTGGTCTCGGAGGAGCGAAGGTCCCTCGCCAAGCCCGAAGGGCTGGAGGACTGAGTTCAAATGGCCAAGGAAACGAAAAAGTCCAAACCCATCGAAGTCGAAGCCTTGAAGCATGGGGCGGCGTCGCGGAAGAACATTCCGACGGCGGAGTTCGAGAGCGTCATGCGCGAGGAGGACAAGTCGCCGATCCGCCTCGCCTATGAGCGTCGCGTTCCCTATGACGCGAATGGCGCAAGCGCCAAGCGCGACCGCGATCTCGATCCGCAGATCGTCTGGCGCGGCAAGGACGACTAGGATTGGTCTGACCTCATCGTACAGGCGCCGCCGCTTTACATCCAGGAGAAGGTCCACCCCAAGGTCATCATCGACGATTTGAGGCAGGAATCAAAGCGGCGCGCCGCAGAGGCCGTGCCGGCGGCGCCCGATCTCTTCGCGGATTTCAACGGCCTCAAGGACCTCGAGGCCAAGACCGAATTCTACCCCACGACCAGAATTGGTCGAACCGCATGATCTGCGGTGACAGCCTTTCGGTGATGGCGAGCCTCGCCGAGCGCGAGGGGCTGCGCGGCAAGGTGCAATGCATCTATTTCGATCCGCCCTATGGCATCAAGTTCAATTCGAATTTCCAGTGGAGCACGACCTCGCGCGACGTGAAGGACGGCGACAAGTCGCATGTCACGCGCGAGCCGGAACAGGTGCGCGCCTTTCGCGACACATGGCGCGACGGTATCCATTCCTATCTGACCTATCCGCGCGATCGCCTGACCGTGGCGCGCGATCTGCTCGCCGAGTCAGGCTCGATCTTCGTGCAGATCGGCGACGAGAATGTGCATCGTGTACGCGCGCTTATGGATGAGGTGTTCGGAGAGGAAAGCTTCATTACCGAAATTGTCGTTAAGAAGAAGGGAAGCCAAAAGTCTTCGGCGCTCGATCCGGTGAATGATTTCATACTCTGGTATGGGCGTTCGTGTCGGGCCGAAGGTCGGTTGAAGATACGAAATCTGTTCGAAGAACGCCCACTAGACTCCGAAACAGTAGACGAATTTTCTCGGGCCGAGCTTCCGGACGGAAATATCATTAATCTCAAGGGGTATGTCAACAAGGAAGGCGAGGAGGTTGACTTCCGCAGCTTCCCAAAGCGGATCGAGCAGGAACTACCAGGAGCACGCTTATTTCGCCCTTGGCCCATTACGAACGGTGGGCACCGTGCTCGACAGATGGATCCAATCTTGATTGACGGCGTATTGGTGTCACCTCCCCGAGGAAGGTGTTGGAGCCATACGTCACAGCCCGTGGACCACGCTCTTAGCGGGATGCAGCGCAATTTAGTCGCGGGTCGACTTGTTCGCTCGAAGACGAGCGGAGATTTCAAACGCTATCTGGATGATTTTCCGTTCAAGTCAGTGTCGAACTGGTGGGATGGCTTTGGTGGCGCCTCTAACCAAATCTATGTCGTTCAAACGAACGAACGATTAGTCGAACGTTGCATCCTGATGGCGACCGATCCCGGGGATCTCGTGCTGGACCCGACCTGCGGTTCGGGCACCACAGCCTATGTGGCAGAGCAATGGGGGCGACGCTGGATCACCATCGACACTTCGCGTGTTTCCCTCGCGCTCGCCCGCTCGCGACTGATGGGCGCGCGCTATCCCTATTATCTCCTTGCAGACAGTTCCGAGGGCCAGCGCAAGGAAGGCGAAATTACGCGCACGCCGCCAAAGACCACGCCCACGCGCTGCGATATCCGTCACGGCTTCGTTTATAAGCGGCACGCGTACATTGCGTCCGGCTCGATCGCCAACAATGCCGAGATCGACGTGATCTGGGAGAAGTGGCAGCAGAAGTTGGGGCAGCTGTGCACCGCGCTGAACAAGGCGCTCGCACAAAAATGGGAGGAGTGGGAAATCCCGCGCAATTCCGACGCCAAATGGTCTGCACCTGCAAAGGACGCCCACGCCAAGTGGTGGGAGGCGCGAATCGCTCGCCAGAAGGAGATCGACGCCTCGATCGCCGCCAAGGCCGGGTTCGAATATCTTTACGACAAGCCTTACATCGACAAGGACCGCATCCGCGTCGCCGGCCCCTTCACGGTCGAGAGCCTTTCACTGCATCGCACGCTTGCCGTCGACTGGGATGACGAGCTGATCGATACACTCGAAGCCTCGGAAGGCAAGCGCGCCGAGTCGAGGCGCGACGAAACCGGCGACGATTTTGCGCTGATGATCCTCGAAAATCTGCGCATCGCCGGCGTGCAGCAGGCGCATAAGGAAGACAAGATCGCCTTCACGAGCCTGACCGGCTGGCCGGGACGCTTCATCAGCGCCGAAGGCCGCTTCATGGAGGGCGAGAAGGAAAAGCGCGCCGGCATTTTCATCGGCCGGGAATTCGGAACGGCCTCGCGTCCCGATCTCGTCGCCGCCGCGCGCGAGGCGGGCGACGCCGGCTTTGACGTGATGATCGCCTGCGCCTTCAACTACGACGCCCATTCGGCGGAGTTCGACAAGCTCGGCCGCGTGCCGGTGCTGAAAGCCCGCATGAACCCCGATCTGCACATGGGCGGCGAGCTGAAGACGACGAGCGCCGGCAATCTCTTCGTGATCTTCGGCGAGCCGGACATCAAGATCGAGGACGCGGGCGACGGGATGATCCGCGTCAAGGTCTTCGGCGTCGACGTGTTCAAGCCGCAAACGGGCGAGGTCGTCTCCGAGGGCACGGACGGCATCGCGCTCTGGATGCTCGATGACGACTACAACGAAGAAAGCTTCTTTGTCCGCCATGCCTATTTCCTCGGCGCGAACGATCCCTACAAGGCGCTGAAGACGACGCTGAAGGCGGACATCGACGAGGAAGCCTGGGCCAGCCTTTACTCGGACGTCTCGCGGCCCTTCCCGAAGCCGAAGAGCGGACGCATCGCAGTGAAGGTGATCAATCACCTCGGGGACGAGGTGATGAAGGTGTTTGGAGTCGGTTGATGGATTTCCGCATCGCCGACACCTTCACCGACAGCCTCGCACGTCTGACCGCACAGGAGCAGAAGGCCACCAAGACGACCGCCTTCGATCTGCAATTGGACCAGTCCGCGTCGGGCCTCTCTTTCCACAAGCTCGATCGTGCGCAGGACAAGAATTTCTGGTCTCTACGCGTCAACGCCGATATCCGCATCATCGTGCATAAGACGGCGTCGAGTATCCTGCTCGTCTACGTCAACCACCATGACGATGCCTACAGATGGGCGGAGCGGCGCAAGATCGAGCAGCATCCGACGACCGGCGCGATGCAGCTTGTCGAGGTGCGCGAGCGGGTCGAGGAGATCGCGACCTTCAAGCCGCAGCCCGTCGAATCCGTGCCGAACAGGCCCGCGCCAAAGCTTTTCGACAATCTGCGCAAATTCGAACTGATGAGCTTCGGCGTGCCGGCCGAATGGGTCGACGAGGTACGCGCAGCGACCGAGGACACGCTGTTCGACATGCTCCTACATCTGCCACAAGAGGCACAGGAATGTCTCTTGAAGCTCGCTGTCGGCGAGACGCCGCTGGCGCCTACACCCAAGTTTTTTTTACGCAAACCGGCAGAGCCCACGCCACCTGCACCCGATCCCTTCTCCCATCCTGACGCGCAACGCCGCTTCCTTGTGATAAAGAACATCGACGAGTTGCAGCGAGCGTTGGATTACCCTTGGGAGAAGTGGAGCGTTTTCCTACACCCCGACCAGCGCCAGCTCGTCGAGCGCGACTATTCCGGTCCCGCCCGCGTCTCGGGTTCGGCGGGAACAGGCAAGACGATCGTCGCGCTGCATCGTGCCGTCCATCTCGCGCGCAAGAAACCGGCTGCGAGGGTGCTGCTGTCGACTTTTTCTAGGGCGCTGGCGACCGCGCTGAGTTCCAAACTGGACGTGCTCGTGGGCAACGAGCCGCAGGTCGCGGCGCGGATCACCGTCGGCGCGATCACCGACGTCGCCCGCGCGCTTTATGCGAAGAGCTTTGGCCTACCGAACATCGCATCCCAGGAACTGATCGAGCGCCTTCTCGCGGAAGCGGCGAAGGCGACGGAGGACGGGAAGTTCACGCCCCAGTTCCTCTTTGGTGAATGGAACGAGGTGGTCGACCCCTGGCAGTTGCAGTCCTTCGAAGCCTATCGCGACGTACCGCGCCTCGGCCGCAAAACGCGCCTCGGAGGCAAGCAGAGAGAAATTCTCTGGGCGATTTTCGAGCGCGTGCGGGACGGCCTCGCCGCACGAAACGCCGTCACTTGGGCTGGCGTGTTTTCGAAGCTCGCGGAGCAGAGCGCGCAGGGGAAGCGGCCTTTCGACTTCGCCGTTATCGACGAGGCTCAGGACATCGGCGTCGCCGAAGCGCGCTTCCTTGCCAATCTCGGCTCGGGGCGTCCCGATGCGCTGTTCTTCGCCGGCGACCTTGGCCAGCGGATTTTTCAGCAGCCCTTCTCTTGGAAGGCGCTCGGCATCGACGTGCGCGGGCGCTCGGCGACGCTGCGGATCAACTACCGGACCTCCCATCAAATCCGCGCTCACGCGGACAGGCTCTTGCCCGCGGAGATCGCGGACGTCGATGGCGAGAAGGAAGGACGGAAAGGGACTGTTTCCCTCTTCGACGGGCCCGCGCCGCGCGTCTCCGTCTTTGCGACGCAAATAGAAAAACGAGAGGCAGTGGGAGCCTGGACCGCCGAGTTTCTCGGCCAGGGATTGCAACCGCATGAGATCGGCTTCTTCGTCCGCTCCGAAGCGCGGCTCCCGCGCGCGCAAGCCGCCGCCGAAGCTGCGGGTGTAGCCTGGGTAGAGCTCAGCGACCAAATCACGAGCGAAACCGGAAAAATTGCAATCGGAACGATGTATCTAGCCAAGGGGCTAGAATTTAGGGCCGTCGCCGTGATGGCCTGCGACGACGAAGTGATCCCCTCGCAAGAGCGCGTCGAGACGGTCGGCGACGAGGCCGACCTCGAAGAGGTCTACAACACCGAGCGTCACCTGCTTTATGTCGCCTGCACGCGGGCGAGGGACAATTTGCTTGTAACCGGCGTAGCGCCGGCCTCGGAGTTTTTGGCCGATTTATTGAGAGGACCACAGCGCGAGTGAAGTCCAGGTCGTCGCTTCGTTTGCCTTGAGTTTTCCGTCATTGCAGACTCGTCATAAAGGTCCTGCCCACAAACTCTGCGTGCCATAAATAGCGCTGTGTGTTGTCGCCCTTCGCGCGGGGGCGCAGATCAAAACGATGAACAGCCGCGGCATGAGATCCAGTTGGAGGCGGATCGCTTGAAACAACCGAAGACCCGATCTCAAATGACTGAGCGTTATTTCTTTCGGCATTATTGGCAGTAGGTCGGGCGGCACTTTTCTGATTTTCATCCGTCCACACCGGGCAAATGCTTGCGGCGGGGCGCAGGCTGCACAGTGCCAGATTGAGCCCAGGTTAAGCCTGATCAAACCGTCAAGCCACGTGAGCGTGCAGCGGTATCGCTTCCGCCTCCACCCTTCAGCTTTTCGAGATAGTCAGCCCATTGCTGCATCATCTCCCGTCGTTCGGGGAGGTACTGAGCGTGATTGTAAGCGGCGCGAACCTGGTTGCGCTCGTCATGTGCAAGCTGGCGTTCGATCCAATCGGGGTGAAACCCCATCTCGTTCAAAAGGGTGGACGCGACGGCACGGAAGCCATGAACCGTTGCGCGACCATGGAAGCCCATCCGATACATCGCGAACAGCATGGTGTTGTTCGACATGAAGCCTTCGGCTCCGGGCGACGGAAATACATAGTCGCTGAAACCGACAATCGAACGCAGCTCAGTGAATGCCTCGACGGCTTGTCGTGAGAGCGGCACGAAATGCGGAGCGCGCATCTTCATGCGTTCGGCTGGGATGCGCCATTCGGCAGCTTCGAGGTCGACTTCGTCCCAGCGCGCGGCCCGCAGCTCCGTCGTGCGCACGAAGGTCAGCACAGCGAGACGCAGCGCCAATCGCGTTCGCACCTCGCCATCGTAGCTGGCCAGTGCCTGCAAGAACTCCGGCAGGTCTTCGCGCGGCATGGCCTTGTGATGCGCTTGCCGCCCGGAGGCCTTGAGCGCGCCCTTAAGGTCGACCGAAGGGTCCCGGTTCGCCCTGCCGGTGACGATGCCGTATCGGAAGACTTGGCCGACCGTCTGCCGCAGCCGCTTCGCGAGTTCGAGCGCGCCGCGCTTTTCGACTTTGCGCAGGGCTGCGAGCAATTCGGGTGGCCCAATCTCGGCGATGGGGCGTGAGCCGAGTTCTGGAAACACGTCCGCCTCAAGTCGGGCGACGACATGGTCATAGTAACGGCCTGTCCAGCCCTCCCGTTGGTTTTCGCACCACTCGCGCGCCACGGCCTCGAACGTGTTCTCTGCCGATAAGCGGGCGGCGCGCTTTTGCTTCTTTCTCGCTTCCGACGGGTCGATACCGCGCGCAAGCAGTTTCTTTGCCGCGTCCCGCGCGGCCCGCGCATCCGCGAGCGACACGATCGGATAGACCCCAAGGGCAAGGGTCTTCTGCCGCCGGTGGTAGCGATAGGCCATCCGCCAATAGCGGGCGCCGTCGGGATTGACGAGGAGATGCAGTCCGCCGCCGTCACCTAGTTTTTGCGGTTTCTCGCGGCGCTTCGCATTTCGGACTGCTGCATCGGTCAGAGGCATGTTGGTATTTCGATCGAGACGGGTTGGTATGCCCGCATATATACCAACAAATTCGTCGGATGCCAACAAATCATCTCAGGCGTCCCGCGACGCCCTTAGACGACGTATCTCACTATAACCAAGTCGATTTCTGGATTTCTATGGATGCTATAGGAAGTTGCCAGACAATCAATGTGGCGGAGGGAGCGGGATTCGAACCCGCGATACGGTTTCCCGCATACACACTTTCCAGGCGTGCACCTTCAACCACTCGGCCACCCCTCCGCTCGCCGCATACGCTCCCGGACGGTCCTCTAAACTACAAGCCGAGGCGGATATCCGCGAGAGGCGCGCACTATAGTGTGGCGAGCCGCCAGCACAAGCGGGCTCCGGTTGCAATGTACATACACATGATTTGTCCGGTCCTATAAAAGCCGATCTGACTGGTGATCAATCGCCCTCTTATAGGGGACACTTAGCCTAGTAAGATTTAAGTTAGACGCTGGCAGATAACATCGATTCGGCATCGAGCACGGCGATCCGGATCATGTTGGTCGCGCCGGGCGTGCCAAATGGAACGCCTGCAACGATCATGATGCGGTCTTGCGCTTTCGCGAAGCCTTCACGTCCGGCGAATTTGCAGGCGCGCTTTGCCATGTCGTCGACGTCATGGGCGTCCTTGGTGACGACTGCGTGGACCCCCCAAACGAGAGCGAGACGGCAGGCTGTCTCTTGATTTGGCGTGAGGGCGAGGATTGGCGCTTCAGGCCGTTCCCGGGCGATGCGAAACGCCGTCGCGCCGGAAGACGTCCAGGCGACAATCGCCTTCAGATCGAGCGTTTCGGCGAAATTTCGCGCGGCAACGGCAATTGCCATCGCATCGGTACTCGCCGCTTCGGGAGGGGCGCGCTGCGCATTGATGATGCCGCGATAATAAGCATCGCGCTCAACTTCCTCCGCGATTCTGTTCATGGTCGCGACGGCTTCCATGGGGTATGAACCAGCCGCGCTTTCGGCGGAGAGCATGATGGCATCGGCGCCTTCGAAGACCGCGGTCGCGACATCAGAAACCTCCGCGCGTGTAGGCACGGGCGCGCAAATCATCGATTCGAGCATCTGCGTCGCGACCACCACAGGCTTGCCGGACAGGCGCGCCATGCGATTAATCCGCTTTTGCAAGCCCGGAACTTTTTCGAGCGGCATCTCGATTCCAAGGTCGCCGCGGGCCACCATTAATGCGTCGGAAATCTCCACGATCTCGTCCAGGCGCGCAATGGCCTGCGGTTTTTCCAGCTTCGCCATCACCAGCGCGCGGCCTGCGGTCAGCTTCTTGACGGCGGCGACATCGTCCGGCCGCCGCACGAAGGAAATAGCGACCCAATCCACGCCGGCATCGAGCCCGGCCTTGAGGTTGGCTTCGTCCTTTGCGGTGATCGACGAGGAAGGGATTTCGGTGTCCGGCAAACTGACGCCCTTGCGGTTCGATATCTCGCCTGCGACATCGACGCTGGCAACGGCGCGGGTGGCGCTGGCCTCGACGACATGAAGCCGCACCTTGCCATCATCGATGAGGATGGCGTGGCCTTTTTGCAAGGACCGCAAAATTTCGGGATGCGGAAGACTCACCCGGCTTTGGTCCCCAGGCGCGGGGTCAGAGTCGAATACAAAATTCGCGTCCTTGACGAGTTGGACCGGCCGATCCTTAAAAATGCCGATGCGCGGTTTGGGACCTTGGAGATCGAGGAGAATGCCAATTGGGTGTCCGCATTCTTCCTGAAGCGACTTGATCATGGCGGCTTGGCAGCGCATCTCGTCAAGGGTGGCATGGCTCATATTAATGCGGAAGAGATCGGCGCCCGCATGAAACAGCGCCGCTATCGTTGCTGGATTTGCGGACGCCGGTCCAAGCGTCGCAACAATCTTACACCGGCGCAGCCGCACTTCAGCCTCGTCAAGGTAGGTGATTAGGGGTTTGGCTGGCCTTGCGTCGAATCGGTCAATTGAACGGTCCAGTTCCTGGCTTCCTTGCCTGTATCGACTTCGAAAAAGCCGGTTCTGTCAAAACCACGCACGAAGCAATCTTCCCGCCCAATGATCCGGAATTCACGGTCTCGCGTGCACATGAAAGCCTTGCCCTTCCATTCGCCGCCATGCTCGTCCATCGCATAGACATAGTAGTACTCGGCCGCCAGGGCGCCGCGCACTAATGTCTCGCAGGCGCTGGGTTTTAAATTCCACCAGCCCTCGCTGACCCATGTCTCGCCGTCGGTATAGGCAAGCGAAACGCTCACCCGGCTGGCGGAATTGTTGCAGAGACGAAAATCCGCGCGCACCGGGGCAGCCCAACCGCAAAAGGCGGATATCGCCATCGCGGCGGCAAGAATTGATCGTTGCATTGACGTCTAAAATGGTAGAGTTAGCGCGCTTGGCAATCACGGGACCACCCAGCCGGCGGCAACAACCGAAAGGAGCGCGGTCCCGTCTCTCCGTCTCCGTAAAGCATGATCCTTGCAAGGGGAAGGCGAATTCACGCCAAGGAATGACGAAAGACGCGAACCGTCACGCAACGCCGCCTTCGGGATCAAAGATCCGGCTGGCGCGAGTGTTTTGCGGATTCGCTTTTAGGGTTGTGCTTTTTGGGTTGATCGCCGCCCGCGAATGCGGCATAGGTCGACGCTTCCAACCGGCGCCGAGCGCCGTTTGTTTTTTGGAACCTACCCATGAAAGTCCGTAACTCATTGAAATCGCTGCGCACGCGCCACCGCGCCAACCAGCTGGTGCGGCGCAAGGGCAGAGTGTACATCATCAACCGGACGCAAAAGCGGTATAAGGCGCGGCAGGGGTGACGCCGGTAGCGGCGGCCCGGCCTGTCTCTTCTGGTTGAAGCTTATGCGTGCGAATTATATTTATGCCACAAGCTTGGCTGCCGCGATGGTAGCGGGCGTTTTTGTCCTTGCCGAGGCCGGCGCGGAAGGCAACGGTGTCCCGCATGGCGAGGCGAGCGGAAACACCGCAAATGAAATGCCGGTCACGGCACAACTCTTCTCCGGTTTCGATTTCGATAGGCTTTGGGCGGTGCCTGGCGAAGCTGGCGAAGGAAAAACCGGCGAAAATCTGGGTCTGGAAGGGCGCAACCCTGCCGGCCCGGCGGGAACATTCAAAAGGCCTGGGCCAGCGCCCGAGGCGGCGCCAAAATCTGGGATTGCCGAATCCCCGCGGATCAAGCAAACCTTGGCGCCAAAACCCGCGCCGGAGGCCATGCGCAAGCAGTTGCTTGATGGCCTGTTTGACCGTCTGCGAAAAGCCGGTGACCAACGGGACGCGCAGCGAATCGCCGCATCGATCGAGCGCGTCTGGCTGAACTCCTATTCGGATACCGCAAATCTACTTATGCAGCGGGCAATGGATTCCATGCAGGCGGGAGACTACCCGCTAGCGCTTTCGCTCCTCGACAAGCTTGTCGCGTTTGAGCCCGGCTGGGCCGAAGCCTGGAATCAGCGCGCGACAACGCGGCTACTCACCGGCGACACGGATGGCGCGATGGCCGACATCGGTGAAGCCGTCAATCTGGAACCGCGCCATTTCGACGCGCTCGCCGGCATGGGCATGATCATGCAAGGGGAAGGTCTCGAGAAAAGCGCCTTGAAAATTTTCAAGGAAGTGCTCGGAATTTATCCGCTTGAGCCAAATATACAAAAGCTCGACGAAAAACTCACGCTCGAAATCGAAGGCCAGGATATTTAGCGCGCGAGTTCATGAAAATTGCAGTCACTCGGGATCAGCGTTGAGGGCCTGTTTCAAGAGCCAAGGCACCGCCTTCCGCCCGTGCCCAGCGCGAGCGAACGGAAGCCCGAGGTTCCTTTGCGTTCGAGCCAGGAGCGGCATCGATTCGCATGCGGTGCGTCCGGCGCGAGCCGGTTTGGCGTAGCCGCGAAGGCGAGAAGCAGCAGTACACGACGCGGACGCAACCGAAGCGCGCGACTGGAGAGTCGTCCTGCGAGCCGCGCGGCGAATTTTTCGAGTCGGCCTTTGGCCTCCCCTTAACCCGATCGGCCCGCGTCATCGACCCCCAGGCTATTCGGATTTTGCCTTAGAAGGGCGATATTTGATGATTTTGATTGCCGCGCGAATGACGCTTGCGCGAGGCGTCGCACGAATTTTCTGTTGAGAAAGGCGGGCAGCCCGTCCCCCGGCCGTCTTAAGCGTATAAGCTCCCGCCCGAACGGACCGTTCGAGGCTCCCAAGTAGCGGGGACGCGATGGGGACCTGCTCCGGTTGCGCAGGGCCGGTGCTGCCGGGCTGGTAAATACGCGATTGGATTGCTTTGATGCGCCGTCCCTACACAGGGCGTTCCCGTTTCAACACGCGGCCGGTCTTGGCGGCGGTTGCGGGCGCCCTAATCATCACGGTGTTGCCGCCCAGTGCCTCGCCGGGTCAGGCGGAAACAATGTCGAGCGCCTTGGCGAGCGCCTATGCCGGAAACCCCGACTTGAACCAGCAGCGCGCCGGGGTTCGCGCAACCGATGAAAATCTTCCCCGGGCGAGCGCAGCCTGGCGGCCGACGGCCACCGCGAACGCGCAATATGGTTATAATTATTTGGACTTCAGGTCGCAAGGCCAAGGTCAAGCTGGCGTGCCTTCAGCGGGCGGGAGTTCGCGCCTTCGAGCGGGGACGGACCCCGGGACTTTCGACCTGAAAATTACCGAAAATCTCTTTAACGGCAACCGCACATTGAACGGTCAGCGGCAGGCCGAATCCGAGATTTTCGGGGCCCGCGAGACCTTGCGCGACACCGAGCAGAACGTCCTCGAAAGTGCCGCGACCGCGTATATGAACGTGCTCCGCGATATCGCCATCCTGGATCTGCGTAAAAACAACATCATTGTCCTGCAAGAGCAACTGCGTCAAACTGTTGATCGTTTTACCGTTGGAGAGGTGACCCGGACCGACGTCGCCCAGGCCGAATCGAGTCTTGCGTCGGCGCGTTCCGGTTACTTCACGGCGCGAGCGATTCTGCAAACGAGCATGGCCGACTACCGCCGTGTCATCGGCGCCGAGCCGGCAAGACTAGAACCTGCGCGCACAATCGAGAGACTTTTGCCGCATACGCTTGGCGTTGCGATCGAGCGCGCGCTTGCGGAACATCCACTAGTTCAGGCGGCGTTGCATGCGGTGGACGCTGCCGCGTTGCAGGTCAAGCTGGTCGAGGGAGAACTCTTTCCGACGGTGGACGTCGTCGGCAGCGTTCAGCAAAACACTATCCTCCAAGGTTTTCCTGGACAACGTCTCTTCAACGCTTCGATAGTGGGCCAGCTGTCTATACCGATCTATGAAGGCGGCGAAGTCTACGCCCGGGCGCGGCAAGCCAAGGAAACCCTCGGTCAAGCCAGGTTGCAAGCCGACCTCCAGCGGAATTCGGTCCGCGCGGCGGTGGTCTCGTCCTGGGGCCAGCTCGATACCGCGCGCGCCGTCATCCAGTCGTCCAAGGCAGCGGTCAAGTCAAACGAAATCGCGCTCGACAGCATCCGGCAAGAAGCGTTAGTCGGTCAGCGCACGACTTTCGATATTCTTTTCCAACAACAGAAGTTGCTGGATGCGAGGGTCGTCCTCGTCACCGCACAGCGCGACCGGGTCGTCGCCTCCTATGCGGTGATGGCCGCGATCGGACGACTTTCCGCCGATAACCTTAACCTAAACGTTACGCAATACGATCCGACCATTCATTTCGATCAAGTCAAGGACAAGTGGATCGGCCTTCGCACGCCGGATGGACGCTGATCGGCCATTCGAATGGCCGCCAGCTTGGGTCAAGGCGAATCCGCCAAGCTGTGCTCGCCCGTAAGAACACCAGAGGGCGGGCCCGGGCGGGCCGCGGCTCCGGGGTTGAGGGAAAGCCTTGTGATACCCGCGCTATCTCACCCGGCCAGCGAAGTGAAGCTGGCCCCTGATCGATCGAAGCCGAAGCGAATCATGCGCGCTGTCTGTCTCGTCCTGCCGCCGAAGCGGCACATTCAACGGAAATATGAGAATGCATAAAGCACGGTATCCCATCGCAAGTTTAGCGGTCTTGAGCGTGGCGGAGCGCTTTCGATGCAGCGGTTCGCGCCCCAGGATGCTGGGTTTTCGCAAGTTCCGCGGTACCGCCTCGGCGGGCCAAAATCTCGCAGCTCGATGGCCGAGCCCGTTCCCGATGCGCGATCTTGCAAGGATCGCCGTATCTTCCTTCTGAAGGTAATTTTAGATCATGAGTCAAACCAATCCCGTAGTGAATGACGACCCGATGCCCCAGCCAAGCCCGCACGAACCATCCATGGAGGAAATCCTTGCATCGATCCGGCGAATCATCGCCGGCGACCAGGCGGTGCTTTCCAGCGAGAGCGGGTTACATGGGGAAGCTCCGCGGCCGGAGCCCAACGGCGAAGCCTTCGAGCAGGGCTCGCGCGCGGGAACCGGCCGTACTTTCGTGCCAAGCGCCAGGGATAGTTCAGTCAGCGCCGCCTTCAACGCCCTTCTCGCAAGCCGGTTTGTCCAGCGCAGCGACGCCGTCATCGATCTTACCCGCGAAATGTTGCGTCCCATGCTCAAGACTTGGCTCGACGACAATCTGCCGGGCATCGTGGAGCGCCTTGTCAACGCCGAGATCGAGCGAATCGCGCGCGGCGAATAAAAACCGCGGCGCGGTCGCGGTTACTTTCCAGAAGCGGTCTGGGGCGGCACGTGTCCGCCCCCACACGCGCTTGCTTTTTGCCCGCTTGTTTGCCATCGCTCACAAATGATGCGAGCCCGCCCCCGGCTGGCCCGCCAAAAGCGCGCGAGCGGCCGGAACACCGATCCAGCGATGGAAAAGACTTTCGATCCTAAGGCGGTCGAACGCCGTATCTCGCTTGCATGGCAAGAGGCGGGCGCGTTCCGGGCCGGGCGGCCGGAGCGGGCAGGCGCGGTGCCGTTCACGATCGTCATTCCGCCGCCGAACGTCACCGGCTCCCTCCACATGGGCCACGCGCTCAACACAACCTTGCAGGACATTTTATGCCGCTTCGAGCGGATGCGCGGCAAGGATGTGCTTTGGCAGCCCGGCACGGATCACGCGGGCATCGCCACGCAGATGGTGGTCGAGCGGCAATTGATGGAGGCCCAGGAGCCAGGCCGCGTCTCCTTGGGCCGCGAAAAGTTTCTCGAGCGCGTATGGGAGTGGAAAGCTCAATCCGGCGGCGCGATCATCCAGCAATTGCAAAGGCTCGGCGCGTCCTGCGATTGGCCGCGCGAGCGCTTTACCTTGGACGACGGGCTTTCCCGCGCGGTCGTCAAGGTTTTCGTCGATCTTTATAAGCAAGGGCTGATCTACAAGGACAAGCGCCTTGTCAATTGGGATCCGAAACTTCAGACCGCGATCTCGGATCTCGAAGTCGTGCAGGTCGAGACCAAAGGGCACCTTTGGTATTTCAAATATCCGGTCGTCGATGATGATCGGGAAACCGGCGAATATATCGTGGTCGCGACGACACGGCCGGAAACCATGCTCGGCGATACGGCGGTCGCCGTTCATCCGGCCGATGAACGCTACAAGCATCTGCACGGCAAAAAAGTGCGGCTGCCGCTTGTCGAAAAGCTGATCCCAATCATTACCGACAAATATTCGGATCCCGAGAAGGGGACGGGGGTGGTGAAGATCACTCCTGGTCACGATATCAACGATGCCGAGGTCGGGCGGCGGCACGAAAGCGAAGGGGTTCACCCGATTGATGTGTTCGACGACCAAGCGCGAATTTCGATCGAAGAAAACAAAAACTTTTGGGACGGTACTAAGTTTGCGGAAAAATATGGCGGTGCTTATGAGGTGATGAGTGAAATTGGTGGGTACAACGACGACGGTGAATACATTCGATATCGGGTCAATGATCCTGAGTTAGATGAATTAAGAAGTCTCGGTCGGCTCGATCGATTTGAAGCGCGCAAAGGCGTTATCGAAATGATGGAATCGCGGGGTCTCGTCGATAAGATTGAGGCCCATATGCATATGGTGCCGCATTGCGACCGCTCGGGCGCGGTCATTGAGCATCGGCGGACCGATCAATGGTATGTCGATGCCAAAACCTTGGCGCAACGGGCACTGGAAGCCGTCCGCGCGGGTAACACGCGCTTCATTCCTGAAAACTGGGAGAAGACTTATTTTCAATGGCTCGAAAATATTCAGCCTTGGTGCATCTCGCGTCAGATTTGGTGGGGCCACCAAATTCCTGCATGGTATGGATTGGATAACGACGTTTTTTGCGAGTTAACCGAGGCTGACGCAGTTGCAGCTGCTAAGGCTCGGTATGGCAAGCCAATTAAAGTCCTCTCGAAAAGAGAGGCTCAGTGGGAAAATCTACTCGATTCGGCCCCGAAAGAGATCGGCGGTCGAGACGAGTTCCTAGGGGATACCGTTCGGCTTTGGCGCGACGAGGACGTCCTCGACACCTGGTTTTCCTCGGCGCTGTGGCCCTTTTCCACCCTTGGCTGGCCGGACGAGACGCTGGAGCTAAAACACCGTTATCCGACGAGCGTGCTCGTCACCGGCTTCGACATCATCTTTTTTTGGGTCGCGCGCATGATGATGATGGGCCTGCACTTCATGCAGGATGTTCCCTTCCGCGATGTCTATATCCACGCCCTTGTGCGCGATGAGAAGGGCGCAAAGATGTCGAAGTCAAAGGGGAATGTGGTCGATCCCTTGCACCTCATCGAGACCTATGGCGCGGACGCCCTGCGCTTCACGCTTGCCGCCATGGCGGCGCAGGGACGCGACATCAAGCTATCGGCGCAACGCATCGAAGGCTACCGCAATTTTGGCACAAAGCTTTGGAACGCGGCGCGCTTCGCCGAGATGAACGGCTGCACGCTCCACCCTTGCTTCGACCCGCGTCAGACGATACTCGCGCTCAATGGCTGGATTGTCGGCGAAACGGCCAAGGTAGCCGCCGAAGTGACGGCGGCAATCGAAGCCTATCGTTTCAATGATGCGGCCGGCGCCATCTACAAATTTGTCTGGAATATATTTTGCGATTGGTATCTTGAGCTCGCAAAACCCATTTTGCAGGGTCACGACGGGCCGGACAAGATCGAAACCCGCGCTACAACGGCGTTTGTGCGGGAAGAGATCATAAAGCTCCTGCATCCCTTCATGCCGTTCATGACAGAGGAGCTTTGGAGCATCACGGTGACTGACGAACTGCCCCGCGCAAGTGTGCTGGCCCTCGCGGAATGGCCGGACCTGGACGGTTGCGAAAATCCGGAGGCCGAGGCCGAGATCGGCTTTATCGTCGAGCTTATTTCGGAAATCCGTTCGGTGCGCGCGGAGATGAACGTTCCCGCGGCGGCGCAAATCCCCTTGGTGCTCGTGAAAACCTCGCCGGAGACCAAATCGCGGGCGAAGAATTGGGACGAAACCATCAAGCGTCTCGCCCGGCTGTCGGCGATTTCGTTTGCGCCCGAGCCTCCGGAAAAATCCGCGCAGATGATTGTGCGCAAAACTCTCGCCGCTTTGCCGCTTCAAGGGATCGTGGACTTAGAAGCGGAAAAATCTCGCCTCGCCAAGGAGATCGCCAAATTAAAAGGCGATGCCGATAAAATCGAAATCAAACTTCGCAATGCCGGCTTTGTCGCCCGCGCGCCTGAAGAAGTCGTCGAGGAAAATCGCGAACGGCGAGAGGACGCTCTCGCCAGAATGGAAAAGCTCGCCGCCGCGCTGGCAAAACTTGGCGGAGCTTGATTGGGTCAAGCGCGTGCGGCGTTCGCGCCAGGCTAGTACAGCGTTTCCGAAATTCGAATCATATCAGGGCTATCATCGCCGCTTGGGGCGGGCTCGTGGCGAGACCGGACGCATATGAGCGGTTTCATGGAATCGATGTACTAGCATTACAGTTGAATTTTTTGTTTGAGTTCTGAATCGATAGGCCATCAAGATTCGGAGGATCATGGATGGCGGGAGCATCGATCGAGAGCTGCGTGCGTCAAGTTCTGCAAAAACGTCATGGCGAGTCGGTACAGCCATCCCCTCGGACGCGACTTCGCCTCTCCCGCCGCGATAGCGGCTTCGTTCAATCCCGTTCCACAGGTCATTTAGAATTGCTGCCCGATTTGGCGGTGCCTTGCCGAGCTCCGCGATTGATGTTACCCCCTCTCATCCTTTTGCCTCATCTTTTTCAAAGCCCTGGCGGGGCCCATGTTTAGCGCAGTCATACCTGTGTATAATCATAATCAGTATGTAAGAGAAGCCGTCGAATCAGCGCTAGGCAGTAGACTTGTTCAAGAAGTCCTGGTCGTTGACGACGGGTCAACCGATGGATCGGCGGAGCTCGCCGCGACCCTTGCGAGGCAATATTGCCCCATGGTGAAACTGCTGCCCGGGAGGCCAGCCGGAAATATTGGCGCGCATGAGCGGCTCAATCAATTGTGCAGCGCGGCCACCGCTCCATGGATAGCCGTATTGAATTCCGACGATCAATTTTGCGCCAACAGGTTTGACCTTGTCCATGATATAGCCAGACGTCAGAAGTGCGATTTTGTCGCGGGAACCATGTTGATCATCGATGAATCCTCTTCGATAATTGGAACAAAGAGGGGTCATTTCGAACCAGAATACCGTCTTCCAATCAAGCTGCAAGGCATAAATATAAATAAAGACCTCAATTTTTTTCGAATCCTTTGCTCACAAAACATCGTAGCCAGCACGAGCAACATGGTGTTTACGAAAGACTTGTACACAAAACTCGGCGGATTTCGCGATCTCCGGTGGTGTCACGATTGGGATTTCGCCCTGCGCGCTTGCCTCGAAGGCAAAGCCATTTTTTCGGCTCATCCGTTGACCAAATATAGAGTACACGCTACAAATACGATCAAAGAGAACTTGCCGCATGTCGATGGCGAAGTGGTCAGGTTGTTCGCCTGGCTTCTTGAAGATTACCCCTGGATCGACAAAGACCCATCAACGAGTGTTGCGTTGCAAAGCAATCGTTATTTAGGGCGTTATGTACGAGATCGCGACATTGGACGCACTGACACGGAGGCGCGAGATCTGGCCGGCGTATGTTTCTCGAACGGCGACAGAGCCCCTATAGGTCAAACAGACGAAGAAGACGGCACAATATCGCTGCCCTCAAAGGAGGTTAGTTATGCACCCAGAGCCTTGGCCAATGTCGCCCTTTGTCTTGCCCAGAAAGACTACGATTTCGTCCTCTTGTCGGAAACTCTCGAGGAGCTACCATTCGTTTATGCCGAAAGCGTCAAGGCAAATCTGATCAGCCGGGCAAACAAAGATCCGCTCGCAACGGGACAATCAAATCATGCTCGACGCGGAAGACTCGTACGGCATGTTCCTGCTTTTCATAGTGAGACTTTGCAGAAAATTGACCTGAGAACCCTTCCGGGCTTTGAAGATGTGCGTTTCGAGGGGGCTGATATCATCGTGGGGGCAGGGCTCCCTCGCCCTTTCACAAGAATAACGGCACGGCCATTGAACTTGCCCACGCTGCCTGCTTTTTCAGGAAGGCCACGGTGTCTCGTCTTTCCAATCTTTATGGCGCTTGGTGGCGTCGAGCGTAATATAGTTGAAATTCTTCGCGTATTGAAAAACAAGTATGATTTCCTTGTCGTGACGTCAGAGCGCTTGGCCGCGCACCAAAATAGCCTGCACCATCAACTCGACGAGATGGAAGTGCCCTGCCTGGACCTTGCCGAAGTCGCCAATGCCGATCGGCACATCATTTTGTTGGAAACGATCAAGGAATCGTTCCGGCCTGATGTCGTTTATATTTGTAATGGTTCTCCGTGGTTGGCAAGTGGCGCCAATCATTTCCGTCGTGTATTTGGGAAGACAGCCATTGTCGATCAACAAGTATACGACAACGAAATTGGTTGGATAAATTATTATCGGTCAAACGGAATTCAATCGTTTGACAGATTTATCGCAACGAACGCGCGCATCATGCGCAAATTCGTTTCGGACTTTCAAATGCCGAAGTACCGGGTCGATTTAATTTATCACTGTATCAATTCTGATCGTTTGCGGGCGGGCTTTGTCGACAGGGATCAGCACATGGATAGTAGGCGCGCGGCCCTGCGCGCCATGGGCATCGACCACAATCATCGCGTGTTTGCTTTTATAGGGCGATTGACGTCCCAAAAACGCCCGCTCGATTTTCTGGACCTAGCGCGTCGCTCCCGCGATATCGAACATGCCGACCATTTCATGCTGATCGGAGACGGAGAGCTTGCGGGCGAATGCGAAGACTATATCGCGTATCATGGCCTGCGCAACGTCACGAGGTTGCAAAAATATGACGACGTCTGCCAGATCGCGGCGTTGATCGATGGCCTCATTATTGTTTCGGCATTCGAAGGTCTTCCGATCGTTATGTTGGAATCCCTCGCCTTGGGCAAGCCTGCCCTGGCAACCGACGTTGGCGACATCGCTCTCATCTTGAACGAGTATAAGTCGGGGATGACCATCGTTGAATGGGGAAATGCCGAGCTTAACTGGCAATCGTTCATGGCGTTTCGGGAAAGATTTGCGGAATTTTCCGAAAATGCGATGCGAAGGCGCGGAGATATTTTGGATCGTTTTTCGTCCGCGAAAATCGCCGAAGCCTATGATCGCAGCTGGTCGTTGGCAAGGCGGCAGATTCCGCTATAAACTTGCCGCCCCTACACGGATTTCGGCCTGGATTGGCGCAAGGTAAGAACCCGTTTCGACGTTCGATTCCCTGGTGCCTGAGTTTGACGTTTTGAGGAGAGACT
>JBQTKC010000187.1:0-4881 GCA_052386575.1 Beijerinckiaceae bacterium | reverse complement strand
TGTCCGGCGGCTATGACGACGACGCGCCGTGGGACGCTATCCGCTCGCTTCGGGCTGCCGGGACCCGGGAGGTTTTCGACACAGCGGTGGAATGGTGTAGAGCAGCCACCCCATTGATGCGGGCGCGCGGCGCGGACGTGCTTGCGCAGCTTGGTGTACGCATAGGCCGGCCGCACGCTTTCCCCGAAGAGTCTCATGCCGTCCTTCTGGATCTGTTGCAGCGCGAATCGGACCCACAGCCTATCGCCTCGACGATTTTCGCGTTGGGGCATATCGGAAACCCGCTGTCACTTCCCGCTATCTTGAAATTCGTTTCCCACGACGACGCCGGGGTTCGTTTTGCAATGGCCTATGCACTTGGGAGTTTTCCGAACGATCCGACAAGCATCGCCTGTCTGCTGCGCCTCATGTCGGACCCGGACGATTCGGTGCGTGACTGGGCGACGTTCAGCGTCGGGGTCTTGGGGGATACGGACACCGGCGCAATCCGCGACGCTCTCGTTCGCCGCCTTGAAGATCCGTGCCAAGACGCACGCATGGAAGCCATGGCCGGATTGGGGAAACGCAGGGACCGGCGCGTGCTTCCGGGGTTGATCTCCGATCTTGAGCAGCCCGAAGAGGCCATGTACGGCGTTATCGAAGCTGCATATCTCATGCTTGGCCTAGAGAGAGCGCCTAATGGGTGGACGAGCCGCGATTTTGCAGAGGCTTTGCGCGAACGATTTCGAGACGAGTGAGTTTTTCGACGCTGAAGCGACACTTAAAAGTTGCGCAGAGGATGGACCGTCGACCATGGACAAGGGACCCTCGTCGTTCACGATCGAATTCCCCGTCCATTTGGACGAGGGAAAACGCGACTACTGCCTGAATAGCTTGAGGGAGGATGGTGGCGAGGTTGAGGTTCTTTCGGCAACGACATTCCGCATTCGTTGTGCAAACTTGCGTGACGTCAAGATCGTTGGAAGATCGCTCTATCACACAATGATCTCGAGGCGTTGCAAAGTTGTCGGCGTCTCGGGCGTCGCGGTCAATCGAACTTCAGCTTATAGATGGCCGACGCGGGCCGAACGTAGACACTTTCTGAGACCATGATCTCGCTACGTGAGGTTGTCGCCTGATTTGTCTGTTTCAGCGCAGGGTTCGATTTGGACTGAGATTTAAACTTCCACGCGTCTGTTGACTTGGCCAGTCGACGTTCCGAGCAATGTGAGTCAAGCTTTTGGACCGCGCGAGAATTTCGCGACCCATTGGAGCCAGAGATGATGCAAGCCAAGGCGTTTGACGTGACGCATACCGATGTCGAATGGCGGCGCCTTCTCACCCCGGAACAATATCGGATCATGCGCGGGCATGGCACGGAGGCGCCGGGAAGCTGCGCCCTCAACCATGAAAAGCGGCCGGGCGTATTTGTTTGCGCCGGCTGCGGACAGCGCCTCTTCGTGTCGGCAAAGAAATTCGAGAGCGGCACCGGCTGGCCGAGTTTTAACGATCCCCTCGAAGGCGCTGTCGAGAACAGCGAGGACAAAAGCCACGGCATGGCGCGGACGGAAGTCCATTGCAGCCGCTGCGGCAGCCATTTGGGCCACGTTTTTCCAGACGGGCCGCCGCCGGCGCATTTGCGCTATTGCATCAACGGCGTCGCGATGAATTTTCTGCCCGAGTGAAGCGCGCGCGCGATCAGCGGATATAAACCGCCTCGATGACCTTGAGTTCCTCCCCCAGGGGGTCGATTTCGAGACGCACCACCTCGGCCATCAGGCGGTCGCGGAATTTGTAAGATCGCCGCCAGCCGTCCTCGGTGACCGGAGGCCAGGGCGTAAAAGTTTTCTTGTCGACCATCAAGGCTTCGCATCGCAGCCGCGGGCCGGAGATGTTGCGGGCGATGATATACATGGCGGCTCTCGTGCGCGCTCGCCAATTTCTTCGCGCGAGCTGCGCAATGCCCGCATTTTGTCTCCATTTTTGAAAAATATCGACAAGATTCGACCGGAAAGGCACATTCCAAATGGAATTGCCTCGAAGCGCCCACGCCTAAAATGGCGCCGGACAGTCGTGGCTGATCGAAAGGCCCGCATGGGTTGGCTGCGAAGAACAATTGGCGTGACCTTCGCCGCGGCGGTCGCGATTGGCGCCGGTCTCGTCATTTTGCCGGTCGCGGCGCTCGCCGATCCGGTGACGCGCGCGGCGGGTTTTGCAATGATCCAGTTTGCCGTCTGGGCGCTTGCCGAAACGGATATCGCGGACGGGCCCAATTTCGAAGGTTTGGCCGCGCTGATCCACCTCGCTTGGAAGGCGGTGATGACCGTGGCCGCCGTTCCCGTCGTCGCCGTGGCTTTGATCGGAGAGCTTGCCGGAGCGCGCGCGCTTTCCTGGTATGCCGGCGCGACCGGACTCGCCGCCGCGTCCGCGCCATGGTTCATTCGCGCGGCGCTGCATCTGCCAAGAGCGACGGACTACAATTTCGCGGAACTGCGGTTTGCCCTTGTTTTCTTCATTACCGGGCTGATTTCCGGTTCGGTTTATTGGTATCTCGCGGGGCGGAACGCGGGGACCTCGCATTGGCAATGATGGTCTTTACGGGTACGATCGAAGAAGAAGCAAGGCTACCCTGCCCGCCGCACCTTTCCATGCACGCCATCGAAGGCGCCTTCGACGAGCTCGCAATAGAGCAGCCGCGCCGGATCGACGGGCCCCGCGAAAACGAGCCTTCCCGGCGGCACCGGCGCAAAACCCATCCGTCCATAATAGGACATGTCGCCGACGAGCAGAACCAATCCGTGCCCTGCCGCCCGCGCGGCGCCGAGCGATTTCATCACCAGCTCTTCGCCGATTCCGCCCGCGCGAAATGGCGGATCGACGGTCAGCGGGCCAAGCAGCAGCGCCGGCCGGCCGGCGCAGAAAATTGGCGTCATCCGGTTGGCGCCGACAAGCAAGGTGCCGACCTTTGCGACGAACGACAAAGCATAGTCCGGCTCAACCCCTTCGCGCAGCCTATACGCCGAACGGGCGAAACGGCCCGGCCCAAAGGCGCGCTCGTCGAGCTTTTCGATGGAAGCGAGATCGGCCGGCGTCTGCGGGCTCAGCGTGAGGGAAAGTTCCGCCATCGGCTTGCCATTAAGAAGGACACAGGCCGTCCCAGAGTTTTTGTCCCGCGCGCGGCCCGCGGCGCGGCAAGCCCTTGACGTTGCGCCGCTACGGGGGAAGACACGAACTTATGGGCGCGGCTCGGCAAACTTGTGCGAAGGTTCGCCGCTAGCGACAAATACCACTCGCGATTCAAAGGCTTATGGTCGAACGGACGCCGCGTTGCCATCAGCTGACATTCGCCTGCCGCACGATCCAAACGCGAAAGCAACACCCGCGAGGTGTGGTAGAGCCTCTTCGCGCGATGGGACTTGGGTAGGGGTTGCGAGGCCGCTGTTAGGGCTCTCTCAACTCCAGTTGGAGATTACCGAGTCAACTTTCGCCAACGCCGTGAGGACGTAATTGCCGCCCGGCACGCGCCCAATCATTTCCTCCGTGCGTTTGGCTTCCAAACTCCACGCAAAAAACAACGCCGCTATCAGCAAAAGCGGCACCGCGATCCAAACGCCCGAAAAGGCGGAAAGAACCGCGGCCGCCCCCGCAATTCCTAGCTTAATTTTCGGTTTCCTGTCGGCCATTTAAAACCTCTAGCACGGGCGCCGGTTTCGTCAATCCTTCGATATCACGTCGCGGCATTTGGATGGGCGCTGTGACATTGGCGCAACAGCCCGGGGCGTTGTTGCCACGGCAAAAATCGGGCACGATCGAAATCCGCCGGGGGCGGCAAATTCGGCCGCAACAAGCGCGTCATCCGATGGCTGCCGGTTTGAAAAAGGGCGGATCGTCATGACTCTCTTGAAATGGTCGCTCGCTTGGTGTGTCGCGATTTACATTCTGATGACCGCCGGCCTGGCGGTATTTCAGCGGCGGCTCCAATATTTTCCCGATCGTCGTCTGACCGATCCCGCGCAGGCCGGCATGAGCGGCGTCGAAGACCTGCGTCTTACGACCGATGACGGCGAGACGCTGGTCGCCTGGTATGTTCCGGCGAAAGACGGGCATCCCCTGATCTTATATTTCCACGGCAATGGCGGTGCATTGGCCGATCGCGTTCAGCGATTTATGGCGTTTGCGGCAAGCGGATACGGGCTTCTTGCCCTGTCCTATCGCGGCTATGGCGGCTCGACTGGCTCGCCAACTCAAAAGGGCCTGATGGAGGACGGCGAGACCGCTTACAGGCAAGCGCGCGCGCGCGGCTATGACGGCGGCCGTATCGTTTTGATGGGCGAATCGCTCGGTTCAAGCGTCGCGATCGCTCTCGCGGCGGCGCATGAAGCCGCCGCTCTCGTGCTCGATTCGGCCTTTTCGTCGGCGCTCGACGTGGCCGCGGCGCATTACCCGATGTTTCCGGTGAATTGGTTGATGTTCGACCGGTTTCGCTCGGACCTCGCGATTGGGCTCGTGCATATTCCGATCCTCTTCCTGCACGGCGACGATGACGATGTCGTTCCGATCCGCTTGGCGAGACGGCTATATGACCTCGCCAATGAGCCGAAAACATTCATGCTCATATCCGGCGGCAAGCATCTCGTGCTCGGATCGGCGGAGGTTTTTCCGCGTGTGCGCGCATGGATCGACGCGAACACCGGCGTCACCCATCAAAATGGCGACGCGCGAGAATGAGTCAGCGACTTATACAGCGTTTCCTTGTTTCGAATCATATTCGGGCAGCCGTCATCTACCATGATGTTTCGAATTGTTGTGGACGAAGCCGAGCGTTCAGTTTGACGATGATTTTGCGCATGATGGCGACGATGGCAACCATTTTGGGTTTTCCGGCTTGCGTGAGTCGCACGA
>JBQTKC010000186.1:0-23300 GCA_052386575.1 Beijerinckiaceae bacterium | reverse complement strand
AGACCACATTGCGATCGGTCCCCACCCACCTCTTCATACCACACCGCCAACACACAATTGCGAGGAGGCGAAGCCGACGAAGCAATCCAGGGGCCACCTTGCCACTTCTGGATTGCTTCGCCTGAGGCTCGCAATGACGGCGCCGGCATGGGTTCTCATTAAGGAAACTTGGTATTGGGGGTGCCTCGGCTTGCGGGGCAGGGCAGGGGGTATGTGCTGACAATGAGCGATCGGCCGGGTGATCCAGAAAGCGGGACCGGGGATGCGAAGCCGCCAAAAATCAAGGCCGAGGATAATCCCTGGTATTTGCTGGCGACGCTCTATGGCGTGCCAAAAAGGAAGCCATGATGCGAGGCGACTTTGTTGCCTTATCCGCGCTCGCCAAGCGGAAAGGAAAGCCTGTTGCGCCGAAGAGCGATCCCGCGTCCTTCGAGACGCGGGCTTCGCCTGCTCCCCAGGATGAGGGATCTTGAGCGTGCGCTCCGCAAACCCCAAAGCCCTCATCCTGAGGAGCGCCCAAGGGGCGCGTCTCGAAGGACGAGGGCGCACGCAAAACCTCAAATCGGGCCTGGTCCGATGCTGAAAACACCCGCCCGCAACACGCTTTTTTATGGCGACAATCTCGCCATTCTGCGCGAGCATATCGCCGACGAGAGCGTGGACCTTATCTATCTCGATCCGCCGTTCAATTCCAACGCCAGCTACAATGTGCTGTTCCGGGCGCCGGAGGGCCATCAAAGCCAGGCGCAGATCGAGGCCTTTGACGACACCTGGCATTGGAACGCGCCGGCCGAGCAGGCTTTCGACGAGGTGATGCAATCGGGCAATTCCGACGCCGCCGAGATGCTGCGCGCCATGCGGTCGTTCTTGAAGGAAAACGACATGATGGCCTATCTCACCATGATGGCCGTGCGGCTTTTAGAACTGCACCGGGTGCTGAAGCCGACGGGCTCGCTTTATCTGCACTGCGATCCGACCGCGAGCCATTATCTCAAGATTCTTTTGGATGCGGTGTTTGGGAATAAGAACTACAGGTCGGAAATTAGCTGGCGTAGATCATCGGCTCATAGCGATGCTAAGCAAGGGAGGCGTCTATATGGAAACATCCGTGACACACTATTCTTCTATTCCAAGAGCGACGCTTGGCAATGGAATTGGCAATACACCTCGTATAGCAGTGATTATGTTGAGAGCGCATACAGGCACATAGATCAAGCTACTGGCAAAAGATTTCGACGCGATAACCTTACCGCAGCTAAGCCGGGTGGAGACGTTTCATATTTGTGGCCAGTCAAACGTCCGGTGGCTGGAGGCAACTGGGAAGCAGACCTAGAAGAGGAATTTCGCGTTCCAAACGATGGGTGGGAATACAAGCAAGTTCCGCCTTATCGCGGGCGCTTCTGGGCTTACAGCAAAGAAAACATGCGAACGTTCGCGAATGAAGGGCGACTCATCTATGCTCAAAGCGGTATGCCCGAATTTAAGCGGTATTTAGATGAAATGCCTGGGGTGCCCCTTCAGAACGATTGGAACGACATCTCTCCGGTTATAGGCAAACAGGACCTCGGGTATCCCACCCAAAAACCTCTAGCTCTTCTCGAACGCATCGTCTCCGCTTCGTCTAACGAAGGCGATCTTATTCTCGATCCGTTTTGCGGCTGCGGCACCACCGTCCATGCGGCGCAAAAACTCAATCGCCGCTGGATCGGCATCGACATCACTCATCTGGCCATTCATCTCATCAAACGCCGCCTCAACGAGGCCTTTCCAAAAATTGCCTTCGACATTGTTGGCGAGCCAAAAGACCTCGACGGCGCCCGCGCGCTCGCGGCGCAAGACAAATACGAATTCCAAAAATGGGCGCTCGCGATGATCGACGCCCAGCCATTTAAGGGCGGCAAGAAGGGCGGCGACGGCGGGGTGGACGGGTTTCTCTATATAAAGCCAGACGGCAAGAAGACCGAAAAAGTCATCGTCTCTGTCAAGGGCGGCCAAAGCCTCAATCCGGCGATGGTGAAGGATCTCATCGTTACCGTGGAACAAGAAGGTGCCAAGATGGGCGTCTTCTTGACGCTCGAGCCGCCGACCAAGGGCATGGTCACGCAAGCTGCAGCTGCCGGCTTCTATAAGACGGAGTATGGGCAATTCCCAAAGGTGCAAATCGTTACCGTCGAGGCGCTATTCGGCCCAAGCAACCCGCTGCATTTGCCCTGGCAGGACACGTCCGTGTTCAAGAAGGCCAAGCGCGAGAAGACGGAAAAGCAATCCGAGCTCGACTTGTGAGAAACCAGCCTTCGAAACAACAAGCCCCGGCCCTATGGCCGGGGCTTCACACCGTTGGACCGCATGAACACATGCAGCTTCGGTGTTTGGGTTTTAGGCGTGACTGTCCTCCACGACTTTGGTCTCGGCTGTGGTCTCAGGAGCAGTTGCTTCCATCGGCATGTCCTCGGGAGCATTTGCCTCCATCGGCACGGTGTCAGGTGCGGCAGCCTCCATCGGCATGGCGTCAGGTGCAGTTGCCTCCATTGGCATGGCCTCGGGAGGAGCAGCCTCCATTGCTGGAGCCTCGGGTGCCGCCGCCTCCATTGCCGTTACCTCGGGAGCACTTGTCTCCATCGCCGCAGCCTCGGGAGCGGCCGCTTCCGCCGCCGCGGCCTCGGGCATGGCTGACTCCGGCGCTGCGGGCTGCGGCGCCGTCGTTACGTCATCATTTGTGGTCATGGGAGTTCTCTCTTAATTTGCCGGCAAAAGCCGGCGTTAGAATGTGGTTAATACAAATGGCTGCGCAAAAAAGAGTGGCAAGTGCTGCAAGCGGCATGGCTCATAATATTTTCTGGGACATCTATTGCTTGGCTATTTACTTGGAACTTGAAGCATTCAATTGGCCACATTGCTTATAGCGCAAGCGGCGCATATTACCAGTGAAGGCACCGCCAGCAGAGCCAAACCCTCATGCCGGAAACCAATGATGTCCCATCTGCCCGTGACATGCGGCGCGCTGGAAAAGGCGCTTACAACCAAATGAGCCGATCATGACCAAACATGTTGCCGTCCTCATGGGTGGCCTCTCGGCGGAGCGCGAGGTGTCGCTGCGCTCGGGCGAGGCCTGCGCTAAAGCGCTCGAGGCCGAAGGTTTTAAAGTCACCCGCGTTGACGTCGATCGCGGCATCGCTGAAACGCTCGCCAATCTTAAGCCCGGCGTTGCCTTCAATGCCCTTCACGGCCGCTTCGGCGAGGACGGCATCATGCAGGGCATTTTGGAAATGCTGCGTATTCCCTACACCCATTCCGGCGTCCTCGCCTCGGCGCTCGCCATGCGAAAGGATCGCGCCAAGGATCTTTTTCGCGCCGCCGGGGTGCCGGTCGCCGGAGGGATCACCACCGATCGCTTCACCGCGGCCAAAGCGCATGTCCTGCCGCCTCCTTATGTCGTAAAGCCGCTCGATGAAGGATCTTCCGTAGGTGTCCTGATCGTCCGGGAAGGCGCCAATTGCCCGCCGCAAGAATTAACCAAGAAAGATTGGCCGCACGGAGACCAGGTGTTGGTCGAACGCTACGTCGCCGGGCGCGAGCTAACCTGCGCCGTCATCGGCGAAAAAGCTTTTGATGTCATAGAGATATGCGCGGCGGACGGGGGCTGGTACGATTACAACGCGAAATACGCGAAAGGCGGTTCCATCCACGTCCTTCCGGCAAAACTTAAAGGAAATATTTACCAAATTGTTCAAGAATTGGCGCTCAAGGCGCATGTGGCGCTCGGTTGTCGCGGCGTGAGCCGGACGGATTTCCGCTACGATGATTCTCCCGGCGGGATGGGAGGGCTCGTGGTTTTGGAGGTCAACACCCAGCCTGGGATGACCGAGACTTCGCTTGTGCCGGAACTCGCTGGCCATGCCGGCATCAAATTCGGTGAACTTGTTCGATGGATGGTCGAGGACGCCTCCTGCGATCGTTGAGAGTGACGTTTGGCTTCGCCCCGGTGGCGATGGCCTCGGCCGGCACCGTGCATGTTCGAGAACCCTTTTCCGCGCGGCAAGTCCTGTCCCAAGCGCGCCATGCAAGGCCTGGCTTGGGATTCAAAATCCTCGCCCGGTTGGCCGGGCCCGGCACGGGTGCTTGCTTTTCCTTGGCGCTGTTAGCGGCCGCCGGCGCCTACGGCGCGGTGAGAGGCGGCCACTACGCTACTTTCGTGGCCGCGCAAGGCGAGCCAGCCGACATCCTTGCCAAGGCGCTCGGTTTCTCCATCAAGGCCGTGACCATCGCGGGCAAGCGCGAACTCAAGGAGCAAGACATCCTTGGCGTTGCCGGGATAAGTCCGCGCAATTCCCTTCTGTTTCTCGATGTGGCGAAAATAAGGGAGGGGTTGAAGCAGCTTCCGCTCGTCAGGGAAGCGGCGGTCACCAAGCTCTACCCGGACCGGCTTTTGATCGAGATCGAGGAGCGCAGGCCTTTCGCCTTGTGGCAATGCGATGGGCGCGTGCAAATCGTGGCCGCCGATGGTGTCCCCCTCACCGCCATGCGCGACCAGCGCTTCATTCATCTGCCCCTCGTCGTGGGCGAGGGGGCGAACGAGAAACTCGGCCAATATTTGGCGATTCTCGAAACGGCCGGAGAATTACGCGAACGGATCGTGGCGGGCGTGCTCGTCGCGGGACGCCGCTGGACGTTGAAAACGGCAAACGGGATAGACGTTCTCTTGCCGGAATTGGCGCCTGCGGCGGCGCTGGCAAGGCTCGTTGACCTTCAGCGAACTTTTCATGTGCTCGACAAGGATATTCTTTCGCTCGACTTTCGTCAGTCAGGCCGGGTTGGTGCGCGCCTCTCCGAGGAAGCAGCGGCCGAGCGCGCCGCGATTTCTGCGAGCAAGGCCAAAGTGAAAGGCGGCCGGACATGAATACGAACGTGATGCCGCCGCGCTTGCCGTCCTTGCCGGCCCGCAAAAGCGCGGTCATTTCCGTGCTCGACATCGGAACCTCGAAAATCGTCTGTCTTGTCGCGCGGCTGAACCCAAGCGATCCATCCGAGCCGCTGCGCGGACGCACCCATCGTTGCCGCATTCTTGGCATCGGACATCAGCGCTCGCGCGGGATCAAAGGCGGCGTCGTCGTCAATATGGACGCGGCGGAAGGGGCCATCCGTTTTGCCGTCGACGCGGCGGAGCGCATGGCTGGGGTGCAAGTTGAAAGCGTGATCGTGAATGCGACCGGCGGCAGGCTTTCCTCGCGGGTCTACGACGCGAAGGTCACGATCGCCGGGCGGGCCGTTACACAAGCCGATATCCACCACGCGCTGGAGGCTTGCACGACGCGCGGCGGACAAGTTGGCCGGGCGGTGCTGCACGCCCTGCCAATCGGCTTTGCATTAGGCGAATCGCGCCACATTCAAGATCCGAGGGGGATGGTCGGCGATGAACTTGGCGTGGACATGCACGTGCTTAGCTGCGACGCCGCCGCCGCGCGCAACCTAATGCTCGCGATCGAGCGTTGCCATCTGACGGTCGACGCAATGGTTGCCACGCCCTACGCGGCGGGTCTGGCGGCCTTGGCCGACGATGAAGCCGAACTCGGCGCCGCGTTGATCGACATGGGCGCGGGAACAACCTCAGTGAGTGTCTTTTCCGGCGGCCACCTGACCCATGTCGATGCGTTCGCGGTCGGCGGCCATCATGTCACCATGGATGTCGCGCGCGGCCTCGGGATCACGCTCGCGGATGCGGAACGGTTGAAGACGCTCTATGGCGGCTGCCACATTTCGGTTTCCGATGAAAGCGAGACAATCGCGGTGCTTCGGACAGGCGAGGACGGCGAGCGTCCGGCGCATTTGCCGAAGGCGCAGCTCATTTCGATCATCAAGCCGCGCGTAGAGGAAATCCTCGAACTCGTACGCGACCGGCTCAAGGACGCGGGCCTTCCCGCCCACGCGGGGCGAAGACTCGTTCTCACTGGCGGTGCCTGCCAGCTCACCGGCATGCAGGCGGCGGTGAAGCGCATCGTCTCCGGGCAGGTGAGGATGGGCCGGCCGCTCGGCATCAAGGGGCTGCCTGAAGCCGCGAAAAGCCCGGCCTTTGCCGCGGCGGTCGGGCTTTTGGTCTATCCGCAGGTAAGCGGCATCGAACATTTCCGTCCTTCGCGGCGCTCCGTTCCGCCGGAGTCGCAAGCAAGCGGCTACATCGGGCGGGTCGGGCGATGGCTCAAGAACAGCTTTTAGCGGTGCGTGCGGCGAGAGTAAGCGCGGCGTTTCATCCGATTTGCCGCGAACAACATGACTGAAAACCCGAGCGTCCTTGACCGGCGCTCCAACGTCGAGAGGCCAGACGATGACGATCAATCTTAAAGCTCCGGAGCTCCGGGAACTCAAACCACATATCATGGTCGCCGGCATCGGCGGCGCGGGCGGCAATGCCGTGAACAATATGATTGTCTCGGGCCTGATCGGGGTCGAGTTCATCGTCGCCAATACCGACGCGCAAGCGCTTACCTCGTCGAAGGCCGAGAGGGTTATCCAAATGGGCCTGCAAGTCACCGAAGGTCTCGGCGCCGGATCGCAGCCCGAGGTTGGCCGGGCCGCGGCGGAGGAAGCGATCGAGGAAATCCGCGATCACCTTTCGGGAGCGCATATGGTCTTCGTCACCGCCGGCATGGGCGGCGGAACCGGCACCGGGGCCGCGCCGGTCATCGCTCGCGCCGCAAGGGATATGGGCATCCTGACCGTCGGCGTCGTCACCAAGCCTTTCCAGTTCGAGGGCGCGCGGCGCATGCGCGTGGCCGAGGCCGGTATCGACGAACTGCAAAAATCGGTCGATACGCTGATTATCATTCCCAATCAGAATCTATTTCGCATTGCCAACGAGAAAACCACTTTCGCCGATGCCTTCGCGATGGCCGATCAGGTGCTCTATTCCGGTGTTTCATGCATCACCGATCTGATGGTCAAGGAAGGCTTGATCAATCTCGATTTCGCCGATGTCCGCGCCATCATGCGCGAGATGGGCAAGGCCATGATGGGGACCGGCGAGGCTTCGGGCGAGAAGCGGGCGATCCTAGCCGCCGAGGCCGCGATCGCCAATCCGCTTCTCGACGAGGTTTCGATGAAGGGCTCGCGCGGCCTGCTCATTTCGATCACCGGCGGAGCCGATCTCACCCTTTACGAAGTCGACGAGGCCGCGGGCCGGATTCGCCAAGAGGTCGATGAGGACGCCAATATCATCCTAGGCGCGACCTTCGATCAAAGCCTCGACGGGATTGTCCGCGTCTCGGTCGTCGCGACCGGAATCGACCATGTTGCCCATGTCTATGAGCCCACCGCCGCGGAAACGCGCATTGCCGAAGTCACCAATCGACTGAGGGCCCAGACGGCGGCGCGCCCGATTGACACGGGCCATCCGCGTTATCCTGGCGCCATGCCGGAAACCCATGCGCCGGCGGAGGAGTACGCGCCGCGGTATGAAGACCGGATATTGCAGGCTCCAGCGGCGCTAGGCGCTGGCGCTCCGCAAGGCGTCCGCGTCCAGGAAGCCGCCCCGCAATCGCGTCATTATGCCGAACAGGCCCAACAAGGCATGCGGCCGGCCGAGCAGTACGACGCCGGTCCTTTCGTTCCAGGGCCACCCGATTCGCCATATGTGCGGCCACAGAGAATGCCGCAAATCGACGATTTGCCGCTCCCGGCGCAAAACCAGATTCGCGCACATCGAGGCGAACGCGGGGCGGAGCCGCATCCCGAAGCCAAGCGCCGTTCGCTCCTTGAGCGGCTCGCCTCGTTTGGCAGCAGCCGCCAGGAAGAAGCGGCTGCCGGGCACACCCTGCGCGAGAGGCAGCCCGCGCGTCAGCCCGCGCAAGCGCAGTTCCCCCCGCAGCAGCAGCCAGGTCCAATTCATGCCGAGTACGGCAAGCGCGCCCAGCATCCGCCGGCCCCGCAAAGGGCTGCGCGTCCGGCGGTGGACGCACACGGCCGCGGCGCCTATCAAACCCGGGCGATCGAAGAGGACCAGCTCGAGAGTCCCGCTTTTCTGCGCCGCCAATCGAGCTAATGACGTCATTTGATTGAAAGGAATTCCTTAAAATCAAGTAGCTGGGACAGGTCCGTCGAAACCAGTCCATAGTTTTTCGGGACATCCACGCAATGCCCGCAAGGCCATCGCTGTTCCAGAGCATGTTCCGAAAAAGTTGCTCAACTTTTTCGATACGGGCATGCTCCGACTCCTTGAATGTGAGTGATTCCTTATTCGATCGCGTGAGTCCACGTCCAGGGCAAGCGCTCTAGCACCCTCATGGCGATGAGCGCGTGGGGGACGTCATCGCGTCATTCCGTCGCGATCCTGATCGTTGCCGCCATGCCGGGCTCGAGCAAAAGATCCGGATTGGGCGCACTGATGACGACGTCGTAAGTCGCGGCGTTCTTATTTGTTTGCGGCGACGGCCGAATTTGCGTCACCACGCCGGAGAACGGACGGTTCGGAAAAGCCTCGACGGAAAACGTCACTTTGTCGCCGGGCTTGACCTCGCCGCCGACTTTCGCGCTGATCGTGGCGTCGATGTGGATGAGAGATGGATCTGCGGCGATGACGAAAAGCGGCGGCGACTCGTTCGCCAAGACCGTCTGGCCCGGTTCCACATTGCGCGAGACCACTGTTCCATCGATCGGCGAAACGATATCGGTAAAGCCGAGGTTCGTCTCGGCGGCATGAAGCGCTGCTTGGAGCTCCGCGACTCTTGCCTCGTCCCGGTTTGCTAGCGCCTGCGTCCTTTCAAAAGATTTGCGCAACCTGTCAATGGTTTTCCGTGAACCGGACTGGCGCTTTGCTCGGGCCTCATGGCTCTCGATGGCCGCATTCGCCTTTGCGAGATCCGCTTTGTCCTTTTCGAGCCGAGCTTCGGCCGCCGCCAGGCCGGCCCTGCTTTGATCTACGGCGTCTTGATAGGGGCGCGGATCGATTTTCGCGCAGAGTTGGCCCGCCTTCACATTCGTCTTGGCGTCGCAATCGAGCGCCCGGATCGCGCCGGACACGCGCGCTCCGACCCGCGCGGTCGCTGCGGGGCCGACGACACCGCTCGCGGCCACGGTGCGGACCACCGAACCGCGTTCGGGCTGCATCTGCGGCGTCTCATTCATGGGCGCCATGTTGTGGTTCAGATTGGCCATGATCCACAGCGAACCAATGAGGAGCAAAAAAACAATCAGCACACCAAAGGCAAGCGCCAAGACATTGTTGACGTTGTCCGGGCCGGTTGTGATGTGGAGGAAAAACACGAGATGCACGCCCATCTGCGCGATCGCGAGAACGGCCAGGGCGACAGGAATGCTTGGACCCCAGACGAGTGTGGTCCCCGAGACAAAGAAAGATACAAGAGTGAGCAGCGTCGCAAGCGCCAGTCCAGCGAGATAGGTCTTGATTGCCTCACTGATCTCTAATCCCGGGAGACGCTGGTCGCCGGGCACGATGTCAGTTTGATGGAGGTCGCTTGTTGGTTCGGAGGAGCTCATGGCACCACAGCCATTAGATACACCACGGTGAAGATAGCGACCCAAATGATATCGAGAGCATGCCAGAACAGGTTGAAACAGAGAATGCGCCGGAGAATGTCTGCCCGGTATCCCTTGGCGAACACCTGCGCCATCATGGTCAGCAGCCACAGGAGACCGGCGGTAATATGGAGACCGTGGCACCCGACAAGCGTAAAGAAGGCCGAGAGAAATGCGCTTCGCGTCGGGCCTGCTTCGCGCGCGACCATGCCGGCGAACTCCCGCACTTCGATGCTCAAGAATGCGGCTCCAAGAATGAAGGTCGCGGCCATCGCGCCATGGAACCAAGATCCGCTATGTGCTCGCGCCCCGATCCTCGCGACCCCGACGGTGAAACTTGACAGGAGAAGCAACGCCGTCTCAAACCCGACGTTGCGCAGGTCGAACAACTCCCGGCCGCTCGGTCCGCCCGCCGTTTCACCGGCCAGTACCGCATAGGCGGCAAAGAAGGCGGAGAACATAATGATGTCGCTGAGCAGGAAAATCCAGAAGCCATAACCGGTGATGATGCGCTTCGATACCAGCCCGCGCTCCGCGTGCCCCAGCGTGTGCTGAATATCTGGCCGCTCCCGGTCGTGTCCGAGGTGATGCGGGTCGTCGCGGCGGGCGGCCAAGTCGACGGCGGTCACGATGCCGCCCCAAGCCTTGCAAGCGCGGCACTGCGCGCGCTGCGGTTGGCGCGATCAATGCGCGCGACCGTTGCCGCTGGAATAACGTACTCGTCTGTGTCCCGCCAGGCAAAGACGACGAAGGTCGCGTAGGCGCCCAATGCGGCGACACCTGCCAACCACCAGATGTGCCAGATCAAGGCGAAGCCCATAAACGCCGCAAAAAAAGCGCACATGAAGCCAGTTGGGCTGTTCCTCGGCATTTCGATGTCCGCATAGGCTGGCTCCTCGCCGAGCCTTGCTTGCTCAAGCGCACGCTGCTTCATTCCCCAATAGGCCTCCTCGCGCCGGACATTGGGGAGCACCGCAAAGTTGAAAGCTGGTGGCGGGGACGGTGTCGCCCATTCAAGCGAGCGCCCATTCCAGGGATCGCCGGTTACGTCGCGAAGCTCCTCGCGCCGGCGAATGCTGACGACGAGCTGGGCCACTTGGCACGCCGCGGCGCAGCCCATAATCACGATCCCGGCGGCCGCGATCAGTACAAACGGGCGCCACACCGCTACATCATAGTGCTGCAAGCGCCGCGTCATTCCCCAAAGCCCCGCGGTGTAGAGCGGCACGAAGACGGCATAGAACCCGGCGAACGTGAGCCAGAACGCCGCCTTGCCCCAGCCTTCGTGCAGCCGGAAGCCAAACGCCTTTGGGAACCAATAAGTGTAGCCTGCGAACGCACCGAACACCACGCCGCCAATGATGACATTGTGAAAATGGGCAACGAGGAAAAGGCTGTTGTGCAGGACGAAGTCCGCTGGCGGCACCGCGAGCAGAACGCCAGTCATTCCGCCAATCACGAATGTGACCATAAACCCGATCGACCATAAAATCGGTGTCGAATAAACGATCCGCCCGCCATACATCGTAAAAAGCCAATTGAAGACCTTGACTCCCGTGGGTACGGCGATGACCATCGACATAATTCCGAAGATCGCATTGACTTCGGCTCCGGCACCCATCGTGAAGAAATGATGAAGCCAGACCATGAACGAAAGTATACAGATGGCCATGGTTGCCGCGACCATCGAGCGATACCCGAACAGCGGCCTGCGGGAGAACGTGGACACTACTTCCGAGAACACGCCAAAGGCAGGCAGGACGAGGATGTAGACCTCCGGGTGTCCCCACGCCCAGATAAGGTTTACGAACATCATCGCGTTGCCGCCGGCTTCGTTGGTGAAAAAGTGGAATCCGAAGTATCTGTCCAGCACCAACATGGTTAGCGTTGCCGTGAGGATGGGGTCGGCAACGATTAGCAGATTGGAGGCGAGCGTCGTCCAACAGAACATCGGCATGCGCATGTACGTCATGCCGGGGGCGTGAAGCTTGAGGACAGTCGTGATTAGGTTGATGCCCGCGAGCAAGGTTCCCGCGCCGGAGATTTCAAGCGCCCAAAGGTAGTAATCGACCCCGACGCCTGGCGAGTAGGTGAGTTCGGAGAGCGGCGGATATGGCAGCCACCCGGTCCGCGCGAATTCTCCAACGACCAACGAGATATTAACCAGCAGCGCACCGGTCGCGGTAAGCCAGAAGCCGACTGAATTAAGAGTGGGAAACGCGACGTCGCGGATCCCGAGCTGCAGCGGCACCGCAAAGTTCATGAGCCCGATCATAAGCGGCATCGCTCCGAAGAAAATCATGATCGTACCGTGGGCCGAGAAAATTTGGTCATAGTGCTCGGGCGGGAGATAGCCGGGCGCGCGGTATGCGAACGCCTGCTGTGACCGCATCATGATCGCGTCGACGAATCCACGGACGAGCATCACCAGGCCAAGAAGCACGTACATGACGCCGATCCGCTTGTGATCCACGCTGGTGATCCACTCGCGCCACAGGTAGGGCAGTTTGCCGGTGAAAACGATCCAGGCGATCACACAAATGACGATGAATATCACCATCGAGCCCGCGATCAGCGGGATCGGCTGATCGAAAGGAATCGCCGCCAAGCTGAGCTTGCCCCACATATTTGTTACTCCATTCGTGGCGATACGCCCGGACGAGGCCGCCCGATTCACGGGCCAGGTCCAGGCGGCAGTTTTTGCGTGACGATTTGCTGGAATAGCCCGGGAGCGGCCGATCGGAAAGTGAACGGAGGTGTATTCATGCTCTGCCTGGCCAGTGAAGCGTAAGTTTCAGGATCGAGCGTTGGGCCAGTGTTGCGCGTGGCTTCGATCCAGGCGTTGAACCGCTCCACTGGCAACGCGAGCGCTTCGAAATGCATGTTTGAGAAACCATCACCACTAAATTGGCTCGAAAGGCCGCGGAGGGTGCCAGGCGCGTCCGCTTGCAGGTTCAGCTGCGTCGTCATGCCATTCATCGTATAGATCATGCTGCCGAGCTGCGGTATGAAGAAGGCATTCATCACGCTTGCTGACGTCAGGGAGAAATGAATGGGAGTGCCGGCGGGAACCACAAGCCGGTTCACGCTCGCGACGCCCTGGGCAGGGTAGATGAACAACCACTTCCAATCCATCGAGACGACCTGTACTTCGAGCGGTGGCCTGGCCGATGTCAAAGGTTTTGCGGGATCGAGGTCGTGGGATCCGATCCAGGTCACGCCGCCGAGAAGCATAATCACCATTACGGGGATGCTCCAGACGATGAGCTCGATGCGGCCAGAATAGGCCCAGTCCGGCAGATAGGTGGCCCTCGCATTAGACTCGCGAAACCACCAGGCGAAGGCAAGGGTCGCGGCAATCGTCGGAAGGACGATGGCAATCATGATGACGAGTGAGTCGATCAGGATCGCTTTCTGGGCAAGCCCAACGGGCCCTTGCGGATCGAGGATAGCTGGCTTACACGCCGCCAAGAGAACCGGCGCGACGATGACCGCGCAGCGCGCGGCTCCGGCCTTCACCGAACGAAGACGCCGCAAAGGTCCTGTTCTGTCTGGTGGTCCGTTTGGCTTGCCGCGTGCATCGGCACGCGATGGGATCCCCAACCGTGATTGCCGCGGTTGGTCCGGCATGTTCACAATGCACAATGCCTTCTCTCCCGTTACGCTGGAATCTCAACCGTCAATCCGCCAAACGACAGCCTCGGTGAAGATGAAGTTGCCGTATCCTACGGGTTTTGGCAATGCCAAATCCCCGGCATGAGGACACCCATGCACCCGCGCCAGTGACATCGGCCCGCCGAGCGCCGGTAATGCGGGTTTCATTGCCATCCTGAGGGAGCATTCCTTGGATTTTGGTCGGAGTCAAAGCAAGCAAGTGCTTCACATCGATGCGGCCACCGGGGCGGCCAATCTGCCGAGCCTATTCCGCCGCGCTCTACGTGGCCCCAAACCTTCGCTCGATATAATCCTCGACAATTTGCTTGAATTCGGCGGCGATGCCTTCGCCGCGAAGGGTCATCGCCTTTTGTCCGTCGATAAACACCGGCGCCGCCGGCGTCTCGCCGGTTCCCGGTAGTGAAATTCCTATGTCGGCATGTTTTGATTCGCCTGGGCCGTTGACGATGCAGCCCATCACCGCGACATTGAGCGCCTCGACGCCCGGATAGCGCGCCCGCCAGAGCGGCATCTCGTCGCGAATATAGTTCTGAATATCGCGTGCGAGTTCCTGAAAAACCGTGGACGTCGTGCGTCCGCAGCCGGGACAGGCCGCGACCAGCGGCACAAAAGTGCGAAACCCCATGGTCTGCAAAAGTTCTTGTGCCACTTTCACTTCGAGCGAGCGGTCGCCGCCAGGCTCTGGGGTGAGCGAAACCCTAATCGTGTCGCCGATCCCATCCTGCAACAAAATTCCCATGGCGGCGGCGGAGGCGACAATGCCTTTCGAGCCCATGCCCGCTTCGGTGAGGCCCAAATGCAGCGCGTAATCGGCTCTGCGCGAGAGCATGCGATAGACGGCGATGAGATGCTGCACGTCAGACACCTTGGCCGAGAGAATGATCCTATCCCTGCCAAGCCCGATCTCTTCCGCCCGCGCGGCGGAGGTGAGAGCCGATTGCACCATCGCCTCGCGCATCACGAAGCTGGCCGAGCGCGGCGAAGTTTTCCGCGCGTTGTCGTCCATAAGGGCAGTCAGCAGTTCTTGGTCGAGCGAGCCCCAGTTGGCGCCGATCCGCACCGCCTTGCCAAATTTGATCGCGGTCTCAATGATGAGGACGAATTGCTTGTCCCGCTTGTCCTTGAAGCCGACATTGCCAGGGTTCACTCGATATTTGTCGAGTGCTTCGGCGCAGGCCGGATGTTCCGCCAAGAGTTTATGGCCGTTATAATGAAAATCGCCGATCAGGGGGACGGCGCAATTCATCCTTGCAAGGCGGTCGCGGATATGAGGCACGGCGGCGGCCGCCTCATTGCGATCGACGGTGATCCGAACAAGCTCGGAGCCGGCGCGGGCAAGTGCCGCGACTTGCGCCGCCGTCCCTTCGGCATCGGCCGTATCCGTGTTAGTCATCGATTGCACGGCGATCGGCGCGCCGCCGCCGGCGAGGACCGCAGCGTTGCCGGTGCCAATGCGCACGCCAACGGAGCGGCGGCGGCGCGCCGGCCCGGCGTCCCCGGGGTCCGCGAGACCGGGGGAGGATAATAGTTGAGAGCTTATTGTCATCCGTGGTGTTTACCCTGGCCGAGGAGGCGCCTGGCGAACATATCCCATAAAACTGCCGCGATCATGACCTGAAAGGCCGCGGAGCGTTTGGACGGTAGCGGCATGAGCGAGCCGGCAAACCGCCGATAACGAGCTTAACAAACTGCCCACGAAATGCCATCGAATTGATGGGCAGTGCATGACCCGATGGGATTTTATGCCCTCGCCAATCCAGCAACTGGCTATACCACTCTTTGGGAATGAGGGCATGAACGGCGGATCTGGTTTGGTTGCTTCGCCGGGTGCTGCGCTCGTGACCGGCGCGGCAAAGGGGATCGGGCGGAAGATCGCCGAGCGTCTCGCACTGGCCCGCTATTCCGTCGTGCTGCATTGCAGCATAAACTCGCGTGCGGATGCCGAGGCGGCGGCGGCACGCATCGAGGAGCAAGGCGGCAAGGCCGGCGCGTTGGCTGCCGATCTCCGCGATCCTGGCCCCCTCGAAGGGATCTTCGCGGACGCCGCGGCGATCTTCGGGCCGCTCACTCTGCTCGTCAACAATGCCGCGATTTTCGAGGCGGACGACGCGGCCTCATTCGATCTCGAACGCTGGGAGAAGCATTTTTCGGTGAACTTAAGGGCGCCTCTCGTCCTTTCGCGCGATTTTGCCAGGCAATTGCCAAACGGGACCGAAGGCGCGATCGTCAACATCATCGATCAGCGGGTATTGCGTCCGACGCCACAGTTTTTCACCTATAGTTTGAGCAAAACGGCGCTTTGGGCCGCAACCTTGACGATGGCGCAAGAATTCGCGCCGAAAGGAATAAGAGTGAACGCGGTTGGACCGGGCCCAGTCTCGCCAAACTTCAATCAAGGCGAGACGGGCTTTGCGCAAGAAGTGCGGGGTCTGCCGCTCGCCCGCGCGATCTCGCCTGCCGATATCGCCGAAGCGGTTCTCTATCTTGCCGGAGCGCGCAACGTGACCGGACAGATGATCGCGGTCGACGCCGGCCAGCATCTCGCCTGGCGAACGCCTGATGTCGTACTTTAAAACAGGCTAAACCGGCCACATCTCTGTAGGGTGATTGCACCCCGCGCATTCGGAACTCGCAGCCGAGAACGGACCTTCATCGTACCCCCGGGCGAACAGGTAAAGGACGCATGACTCCAAGGACTCGCCAAGAGACTTTTTTGTTGCGCACGTGCGCTATACTCCCATTTCTCACGTGAAAATTCGCCATGGCTAAAGAATGGCCGACACCCTGACCACGGCGCAGCGCTCGGAGCGAATGAGCCGCATCAAAGGCAAAGGTACCAAGACCGAACTCACGATCCGGCGTCTAGTCCACAGGCTAGGTTACCGCTATCGGTTGCATAAGAAAGAGCTGCCCGGCCAGCCAGATTTGGTGTTCGCTCGTCACAGGGCCGTCATTTTCGTCCATGGGTGTTTCTGGCACCGACACCCCGACCCAAAATGCCCTCTTGCCCGATTGCCAAAGTCACGCTTAACCTTTTGGCAACCTAAACTTGATTCGAATCGGGCGCGAGATATTCGGGTCGAGGAAGAACTCAAAACGCGCGGCTGGCGCGTCCTGGTAATTTGGGAATGTCAGCTTCGGGAAAGGTCGCGCTTAGAAACTATCATCCGCGAATTCTTGGGATAGTGGAACAAATGTTCTCGATCGAATTATTCGCCGGAGCCGGCGGCCTCGGCATCGGTGTGAGTCGTGCAGGCTTCAAGCCGGTGCTCGTCGTCGAACGCGACCGGTGGTGCTGCGACACGCTCCGGGAGAATCGGACCATCGACGCGTCACCGATCAACGGCTGGCCGCGCCCGCTAGAAACCGATGTGCGCCTTGTCGACTATACGCCCCACGAGGGCAAAGTTCACATAGTGTCCGGCGGACCGCCATGCCAGCCGTTTTCTCTGGGTGGACGCCACAAGGCGAGTGACGACCACCGGGACATGTGGTCTGAAGCCGTCCGCGCCATTCGGGAGACAAGGCCGCCCGCGTTCATCTTCGAGAACGTCAAGGGACTTGCCCGGCAATCTTTCTCGGACTACCTCGGCTACATCCTCCTTCAGCTCCAATACCCTTCGTTAAAAAAATGTAGATCACACACGTGGGCTGACCATTTAGCGCGCCTCCAGACGCACCACACGGGCCGTGGAGAAATCGAATATCGCGTCGTGCATAAACTCCTTAACGCGGCCGACTACGGCGTCCCGCAGCGCCGTGAGCGGGTCGTATTCGTCGGTTTTAGATCGGACATAGAAGCCAAGTGGACGTTTCCGGCCGAGACGCATTCGCTCGACGCCCTCTTGTTCGGGCAATTCCGAACCGGCGAGTATTGGGATCGCCACAACGTGGCGGCAAAGCACCGCTGTTTCACCGAACGTCTATCCAATCGAGCCCGTCGGATCATAGATCGACCGTCCAGGCAGCCCTGGCGTACCGTGCGCGATGCACTTGTCGGTCTAACCGATCCCGAATGCGACCCCATCAATTCGCAAAGCTTTCACAATCATCGTTACCAGCCCGGCGCTCGCAGCTACCTCGGCCATACTGGCAGTCCCCTCGACGAGCCAGCCAAGACCCTCAAAGCAGGCGTCCACGGCGTCCCGGGCGGAGAAAACATGCTCCGCTTGGCATCCGGCCATACCCGCTATTTCACTGTACGCGAGAGCGCGCGTCTTCAGTCATTCCCGGATAACTACGTTTTACACGGCGTATGGAGCGAAGCCATGCGCCAGATCGGTAACGCTGTCCCCGTTACGATGGCTGAAGTGATCGCGAAATCTGTCCGGCAACACTTGCACGCGCATATTGACCGATAAGCAGTACAACCCGCTCGAGAAACTCAATCTAGGGAAGAGCGTCGCGGAGGCTCTGCTCGATGGAGCTATTCATAGTCTTGGAACGATCGAGCAATTCGAGGGTGCAGGCATATACGTCATCTACTACAAAGGTCCTTTCGAACCTTACGAGGTCATGGCAAAGCGCAACGCGCAAGAGCCGACGTGGCCGATCTACATAGGCAAAGCAGTTCCCGCCGGTGCGCGTACCGGGCGTCGCCTTTTCACCGAGATCACGGGCCGTGTCCTTTGGAGCCGTTTGAAAGAGCACGCCGATAGTATCCGCGCAGCGAGAAACCTCGATATCGAGGACTTCGATTGTCGTTATCTCATCGTCGACGATATTTGGATACCCCTCGCTGAAACGCTTCTCATAGCTCGTTTCCGTCCCGTGTGGAACCAGGCGCTGGAAGGCTTCGGCAATCACGATCCCGGTGCCGGCCGTTATGCTGGCCTGCGCCCCCTGTGGGACGCGTAGCATCCGGGTAGATCGTGGGCGGAAAGGTGCCGTGCGCGGCCTGAGGCCCCAGACGAACTCTCCGAGAGTATGCGAAATTTTCTCAAACAACATCAACCACCGGAAGACGTACGCATAAACTTTAAGCAGGACGAGTTTTAGTTTTCCCCATACTGTCCAAATCACGTCTTGATGAAAATGCCGCTAAGATGATCTATTTTATGGGCATGCGCGATAAGGAGAGTTATCTTGCACGGAAACGCGTTCCTTCAACGACGCGGCGGGAGGCGCGGTTCAAAAACCAGTGTTAATCCCTTACATTGAACGTACATTCAAAAGCGGCGGAAGGCTTAGCAGATGGCGGAGGAGACACGCGCGGCCATCATCGGAGTGCTGACAGTGTCCGACCGCGCCAGCGCCGGGCTTTATCAGGATCAAAGCGGGCCCGCCATCGTCGCCTTTTTGACGAAAATTCTAAAAAGCCCTTTCCATATCGTGCGAAAAATCATTCCCGACGGGTATGAGTCGGTCCGCGATACGCTGATCGAACTCGCCGACAAGGAGCATTGCGACTTGATCCTGACCACCGGGGGCACCGGGCCATCGCCGCGCGACTTGACGCCCGAGGCAACGGCAGCGGCGGCGCCGCGCGTCTTGCCTGGCTTTGGCGAACTAATGCGTCAGGTAAGCTTGCAGCAGGTTGCGACTGCGATACTGTCGCGCCAGATCGCCGCGCATCGCGGGCCTTGTCTCGTCATCAATCTGCCGGGCAAACCGGCGTCGATCGAGACTTGCCTCAACGCGGTCTTTCCGGCGGTTCCTTATTGTCTCGATCTCATCGGCGCCGCTTACATAGAAACCGACGCGGCGATCCTAAAATCCTTCCGGCCCAAATAATCATACAAGCAATCATAGATGAGCGTTAGCGCACCCGAACAGGCCAAGGCAGATTTCGACGCGGCCGGGCGAATGGCCGAGCTCGCGCACGGCTATAAGCCGCTGCCAGGCATCCCGGATGAATTCATCGGTGCCGATGGCAGTCCCCGCGAGCATTGGTTGCGCTTTCTCGCGGCGCTGACGGATCTTGGCGAAGGCGACATCGGCAAGCGCTTCGCCACCGCCGACCGGCATATTCGCGACACGGGCGTCTCCTATCGCGCCTATGGGGATACCAGCGAGCGCGCCTGGCCGCTCTCCCACGTGCCGCTTCTCGTCGAGGGCGGCGAATGGCGCGAGATCGCGCAAGGGATCGAGCAGCGCGCGCGGCTCCTGGAACTGGTTTTGGCCGACATTTACGGCGAGGGCCGATTGATCGCCGCGGGCGACTTGCCCGCCGCCGCCGTCACCGGCAGCCCCGAGTTTCTGCACCCCTTGCATGGGGTGAAACCGCCGGGCGGCAAATTCTTGCATATTTACGCCGCCGACATCGGGCGCGGGCCGGATGGCCGCTGGTGGGTCCTTGGCGACCGTTCGCAGGCGCCGTCGGGCGCCGGCTACGCGCTCGCCAACCGGCTTGTCCTGGCCCGTGCTTTCCCGGCGCTTTACCGCGACATGAATGTGGAGCGGCTGGCGCCGTTCTTCGAGGCGCTCCGCTTCGGCCTGACCTCGATGGCGCAGCGCTCGGACTCGCGCATCTGTCTTCTGACGCCCGGCCCATTCAATGAAACCTATTTCGAGCAGGCTTATCTTGCCCGCTATCTCGGTCTTCTCCTGGTCGAGGGCGGCGATTTGACGGTGCGCGACGGCAAGGTGCATGTCCGGACCATCGCCGGGCTCAAGCGCGCCGATGTGATCTGGCGGCGCATCGACAGCGATTTCGCCGATCCGCTCGAACTCAACGCCCGTTCGCGCCTAGGTGTGCCGGGTCTTGTCGACGCCCTGCGCGAAGGCGGCGTCGTGATCGCCAATGCGCTTGGGTCCGGCGTGCTCGAAGCGCCGGCGATGATGAGCTTTATGCCAAAACTCTGCCGCACATTGCTAGGCGAGGACCTCCACCTGCCGAATATAGCAACCTGGTGGTGCGGCCAAGGCAAAGCGCGCCAATTGGTCGTCGCCGGCATGGACGAGCTTGCGATTGCCGGCGCCTTCGGCAATGCGGTCCAAGGCTTTGCCCGCAGCCAGCCCCTCGTCGGCGCGGCGCTCGAGCCAGAAGAAAAGCGCCGGCTCGCCGCCGCGATGACCGATCGCGGCGTCGATTTCGTCGGCCAGGAAGTCGTCAATCTCTCGACGACTCCCGTGTGGCGCGATGGCCGGATCGAGCCGCGGCCCTTCGTTCTGCGCGTCTTTGCGGCGCGAACGCCAGAGGGATGGAACATCATGCCAGGCGGGTTCTGCCGCATTTCCGGCCGCGCCGACGCGCGCGCCGTATCGATGGGGGAGGGAGTCCAATCGGCCGACGTCTGGGTGCTCGCCGACAAGCCGGTCGCGATGGTTAGCTTGCTGCCTACGGGCGAGACCGTTCGCATCCGCCGCATCATGGGCACCTTGCCGAGCCGGGCCGCGGACAATCTGTTCTGGCTCGGGCGGTATATCGAGCGCTCCGAAGCGACCTTACGGCTCATCCGCTGCCTCGCCGGCCGGGTGATCGAGACCGGTGCCAGGACCGCCAATCCTGGAACGGCGGAATTGAGGCTCACCAGCTTGCTCGTTGCATGGCACGCCGCGCCGGTTGAAGCGATCTCCAGCGCCATGGCGCTTGCCGCGATCGCCCTGCATGGCGGCGAGGACTATGGCTCGGCCTCATCGCTCGTGCGCGATGCGCGCCGCGCCGCATCGTTCATTCGCGAACGGCTCTCGCCGGATATGTGGCGGCTCATCGACGATCTCAATCAAGACCTTTCAAGCGATGTGCAAGGCGCCCTCGCCGAAGCCGAGACTTTCGAGCGCGCCGACGCGGCCTTGCGGACAATCGCGGCGATCTCGGGCCTCGCGCAGGAAAACATGAATCGCGGCGCCGGCTGGCGCGTATTCGATTCCGGGCGGCGCGTCGAGCGGGGCGTCAACACGTGCCGCTTCGCCCGCCATTTCGCGAGCGGCGACGCGCCGGCCGACGATCTCGACGTCCTGCTCGATCTCGTCGACTCGCAGATCACTTATCGTTCGCGCTATCTCGTGGGCGTCGCGCTCAATCCGGTTCGCGACATGGTTGTGCTCGATTCATTCAATCCACGCTCGGTTGCCTTTCAGGTCGAGCGGCTCGACGAACATCTCAAAACTCTGCCCTTGCTCAGCGACGATGGAATGCTAGAGACGCCGCGCCGCCTGATCTTGCAGCTTGCGGCCGAAGTGGCGGCGGCGACCGCTTCTAACCTCGACAATGAAAAGATACTTGGCTTCGAGCAGAGCCTTCTTAACCTCGCCGACGCGATCGCCGCGCGCTATTTCCTGCAGGGTCCGCATGTTGCCCGGGCCGACAAGTCGAGCGGCCTCGCGTGATCTACGACATCCGCCATCTGACGCTTTACGAATATGGCTCGGCCGTGACATTCTCGCGTTGCGCGCTGCGGCTGCTGCCGACGGATAGGGCGGGACAAACCGTGCTGTCGAGCGCGCTCTCGGTTACTCCGGCGCCCGCGCAAACGATCGAGCGGATGTGTTTTTTCGGCAACCGCCTCACTTTTCTCACCATCGAAACCGCGCATCGCAAACTCTTAATCGAGGTCAACACGAGCATCGAGATCGACCGGCGCGAACCGCGCGGCGAAGACGAAACTCCGGCCTTCGAAACAGTGCGGGAGGACGCCTTCGCCAGCGCGTCCTTCGACAGGGACTCGCCCGCCCATTTCCTGCATCCAAGCCGCCTCGCGCCGCGCTTCGAACCGGTGTCCGATTATGCGCGCGCTAGCTTTGCGGCCGGGCGCCCGGTCCTCGAAGGCGCCAAGGAATTGATGCGGCGGATCAAGGACGATTTCAAATATGACCCGAAAGCGACAGTGGTCTCGACGCCGCTTTCGGAAGCCTTTGGCAAGCGGCGCGGCGTGTGCCAGGATTTCGCCCATATCATGATCGCGGGCCTGCGCGGGCTCGGCCTGCCGGCCGCCTATATTTCCGGCTACCTCCGCACCGTTCCTCCCGCCGGCAAGGAGCGCCTCGAAGGCGCCGACGCGATGCACGCCTGGGTATCGCTGTGGTGCGGCGGCGCGCGGGGCTGGGTGGGCCTAGACCCAACCAATGCGATGCTGATCGGCAACGATCATATCGTGCTCGCGAAGGGCCGTGACTACGCCGATATTTCTCCCGTCGCTGGAATTATCCTCGGCTCGCGCGAGCAGGACGTCGACGTCAAAGTCGATGTCGTGCCGCGGGTGTGACGCTCAAAGAATCCGCGCTCGAACGCCAGCGGGCAGATCAAACCAATGAATTTTTGGGTGCATTATTGCTCTAACGAATGCCACCATGGCGCGAACTGGCGATCGTACCAAAATGTTTCACGTGAAACATTTTTGTAAGATTGGGCCAAAGACCTTACGAGCCCGCATAAGTCCTGCCGCCTTGAGACTTGTTGGATAGGCGCGGAAATCTTGTATATTGGCGGTAAGGCGCCGTTAAGCGTGAAGGGGGATCCTTGACAAGGACAGATAGGCTCCAGCGCATTTCGGCTGCCAAGCTCGACGGCTTGCTCGATCAGGCCCGGGCCGAGCACTGGACACAACTGGTGCTGCTCGGGCCGGTGGTACCTGTTAGCCACGACATTGGGGACTGGCCCAGCAATTGGAATGCGGCTCCGCGCGTTTTCCAGTTAGACTCTTTCATCGTAGGGCTCGCCGGCAAGCTTGATTTGCCCGGCCTCACCTCGCTTGATCTCGGGGGCAACAGCATCGGCGAAGAGGGCGCCAAGGCGATCGCCCAATCGCTCACGGGCCTCACCTCGCTTAATCTCGGGCAACAGCATCGGCGAAGAGGGCGCCAAGGCGATCGCCCAATCGCTCACGGGCCTCACCTCGCTTTATCTCTGGGGCAACAGCATCGGCGCTGAGGGCGCCAAGGCGATCGCCCAATCGCTCACGGGCCTCACCTCGCTTGATCTCTCGGGCAACAGCATCGGCGCTGAGGGCGCCAAGGCGATCGCCCAATCGCTCACGGGCCTCACCTCGCTTGATCTCGGGGGCAACAGCATCGGCGCTGAGGGCGCCAAGGCGATCGCCCAATCGCTCACGGGCCTCACCTCGCTTAATCTCGGGGGCAACAGCATCGGCGCTGAGGGCGCCAAGGCGATCGCCCAATCGCTCACGGGCCTCGCCTCGCTTAATCACGGGGGCAACATC
>JBQTKC010000185.1:0-14552 GCA_052386575.1 Beijerinckiaceae bacterium | reverse complement strand
TGGTTCAACACGGCGGCGCCGGGCATTCGCCGTGGCGTCGAGCGGGCCAATGCGACGATGAAGCGCTGGCATGGGATGGCGCGGGTGCGCTATCTGGGGCTTGCGCGCAACAACCGCCATCCGCAATTCGTCGCCCGCGCGACGAACATGAAGCGGGCGCTCGTGCTCATGCGGGCGGCGTGAGCCGCGCGCCAGGAGAACTGCGCCGAAACCGGGAGAACGAGGCAAAATGAGCGGCTGACGGCAACGAAATCTTGTTCGCGATCAGTGCCATAGCCGTCGCGAGCCCCCGCGCGCGGCAACCAAACGCCGATCATGCAAAGCCCGGAAATTATGCAAAGCTCTGATGTTTTGAATGATGAACAGCTTCGAGCTCGTCCATCCTTCGAGCATCTGCAATTGTATTTTGGTGATTTGCTCCATGACCGGCTTCATGGCGGCCGCCAGCCGGTTGTTGATTTCGTCGATTTCGGCCTTGATTTGCCGCGCCGTGGCGATTTCCTCGGGCGAGATGATCCTTTCTCCGCCCGCCGCCCGCAAGCCGTCGAGGCCAGCCCGCATCCGGCCGATCGCATCGACGCCATTGCGGAGATCGGCCTCAAAGCTGGCACCGAAAAATGTCTTGCCAAGGTCGAACACGGCGAGCTTTGAGCCTTTCGCGATCAGTTCATCCAGCAGCCCAAGCACGACACGGGCGCGCGCTTATGAGGTGTCCGCCGCATCGAAATTCGATACCGCCTGCGCGCCGATGAACCCGGCGAGCACGTTCTGCCGGATGCGATCCCTGCCGGCATTTATCGGCTCGCCGCCGTCTTCCCCGATTCTTGTTGTCGAGGCTTCGCGAAATTTTTCAAGTTGGGCGGTGAGATCGGACACTTCATGACCGAACTCCTTCGCCTGCTGGGTGTAGCTTTGGAAAAACGTCGCGCCGACGCCAGCCTTGGCGGCGTCGGCGCCGATTTTGTTCAGGCCGGCCAGCTTTTCCCCGGCGGCGTCGAGAGCCGCCGGGACGGCCTTGAGCGCAACGACCGCCGCGAGCGCCCCTGCCGAGAGCGCGACGAGGCCGCGGCTGCTCCCGGCTCTGCTCAACAGCTCGAGAGTGTCGCGCGTCTTGACCGCCGCCGTGGCGACAGAGGCGATGTCCCGGCCAGCTTGTACCGCGAAAAGCGCGATGTTCCGCTGCGCCTGGGCAAGGTCCGTATTGAATTTCAGGACAAGGGCTTGCGAGGTCATTCTGACTTCCTTTCTTTGCGGGCCTCGCGCACGGCCGGATCGGCAGGCGCCCGCCTGATAGCGGCGGCGCCCGCGGCGAATGCGGCGGGATCGGCAAGCGCGCGCTTGATAGCGGCGGCGCGTGACGCGCGCACGGCCGGATCGGCCCATGACTTCTTGCTCGCGGCGGCGCGGGCCTCGCGCACGGCCGGATCGGCAGGCGCCCGCCTGATAGCGGCGGCGCCCGCGGCGAATGCGGCGGGATCGGCAAGCGCGCGCTTGATAGCGGCGGCGCGTGACGCCCGCACGGCGGGATCGGCCCATGCCCTCAGGGCCGCCGCGCTCCTTGTCGGGCGCACGGCCGGATCGGACCACGCTTCTTTAACGGCGGCGGCGCGCGCCACGCGCAAGGCCTCGCGCTCAGCTCGCCGGCCGGCAAGCGCGGCGGGCGCCCCGTCAGAATTTTGCGCATCGCCCGGAGCAGCGCCGCGAAAATCCAAAATTTGCCCCACGTTTACTTTCCCGAAAAATTGAGGCGGGGCGCGAGGTGCACGATACCCGCGCCCCGCCTCACTCGAAGACCTCACCATGCATCGAGGCCACCGATTCGAAATTGCCGCGCCGGCGCGGCCTATGAGACGATCTTGGCCGAACGAACGGCGACGGGCAGGCCGCATATTGATCACCGTGTTTTTCGTAACGCCGAATCGCTCGGCGAGGTTTGCCGTGCTAATCCCGGCGTTCCAAGCATCCGCGAGCCGCCTCAGCTTGTCGTGGTCAAACGACTCGCGCCGCGAAGAACCGAACTTGCCCATGGCCTTTCCCATAAAAAGGCTGGCGGGCGGCAAGCCATCGCCCGCCAGCCATGCGGCGTCCTGGGCCGAAACCCCGGTCACGCCGCGAGTCGCAAGTCAGGGCCGCGATCATGTGGCGGAATTCTGGAGATACTTAATCGCCTGCCCTTGCACCACGCGGCCGTCCGCGCGCGTGAACATGACGTACGCGGACTGGCCAGACGAAGCGTATGCGGAATCGTTTAATGGCAGCATCGCGGCGCCACGCACCATGCGGATCCCATATTGCGAGAAATCGCCGAAGAGGACGCATTTCGCGTTCGCCGCCATGTTGGCCATGGCGTTGTTGACGACGAGGGGCTTGCCAAGCAATGTCCCATGGAATGGCGATCCCGGCGGTTGCGGGATCGTGTCCGGGAGCCAAAGCGGGCGGGCGCTGGAATCGCTCAAGAGCTTTATCGACGTCAGCGTGGCATCATTGCACATGAAGGCGCAATTTGGACTGCAACGATAGTCCGGATCGACACTTTGGTAGAGTTGGATTAGCCCCTCATATGTCAAAGTCGTCGCGTTGCCGGCCGGGAGCTGGAAGCCAAGCGTTGCCCCGGTCACGACGCCTTGCGGCTGAGCCGTGCCGGTGCCAGTGGTGAAGAAAGTGTTTTGCCCGCGCCCAAGACGCTTGCCAAACAAATCGAGGATCGCGCTGGCAAGATCGACGCCCGAGTCTTGCGCAATTTCAAACGAGACGGGAACAATTCCGCTCGTGAATTTGTATGCACCAAGCGTGACACTGCCGAATACAAAATCCAGGTTGGGGACAAGGCGGCCTCGGCGAGCAGCGTGGCAGGATTCGCGGTGTCGTCCGTTGTCGAGACGCCGAGCGCCCCGCCGCTATCCGTCTCTATGACGCGCGCGACGCTGGCGACGGCACTATAGAATTTCAGGCGGTCAGAAAGATCGGGGAAAACAAGCGAGGGCACCAAGAACCCGCCGGCCGCTCAGGTGCCTTCAGCGAGGTTCAGAACCCGCGCGCCGCCGCCGCCGAGCAAGCGCATCTCATCTCGGCTGAATGATGCACCGGGAGTGCGAAGGCGCTTCGCGAAGGCCGCGCGGGCGCCGCGGCGACCGGCGGCAACGGACTCCGCGCCTGGCAAAGCGCCGAGGCCACCATCGAGGCCGCGATAGAGATCATCGACTAAATCGCGCGTGCCGGCGTCATAAGGGGCGCCTGGCCGGAGCAATGCCCGAATGCTGGCGAGCAAAAGAGTGGGATGGATTGTCATGCCGCCACACTCCGTTTGGCCAAGAAGAAAGCGTGCCACTCGCCCGCTTTTTCCACGCGGGCGGCATAGTCTTCGATAACAGCGGGGCTGAAGAAAAATTCATCGCCGGTCCCTGGCATGCACTCGACCGCCGGGCAGGCGCCGGTTCCCTGCACGAACCAATTGATGCGGCGGATTTTTTCAGCGAGCGAAAGCGTCGCCCGCAAGTGGCCGGTAAACTCGTTTTGCAGTTCGAGATAGGCTGGCCACAACCGGTCCCACGCGGCGTCCAGCGCGGCTTTTCGCGCGGCGGCCTCTTCTTTGTCGAGCGCCGCGGCGGCCACGATTTCGCGCTCGACCGCCCGCGCGGCGCGCCGCACCGCCAATTCCGCCTCGTCCAGAATTTGATCGCTCTCCCCGTCCGCCAACTTTATCGCACGGTCTTTCTCGGCCGATGCGAGGGCGTCCTTTGAGGCGGCGAGCCGCTGCGCATCCCGGCGTTCTGGGCGCTCGGCGCGGCCTTGCCCGAAAAATATTTCCTCGGCGGCGGCGTGCGCCTCGCGCATTTTTTGCCGCAGCGCCTCAAGGTGACTCCCTTTCGGCCGGCTTTCGTCGAGGCGCCAAAAGGGTTCCCCGACGATCGCGAGAGCTTGTATGGCCAGGTCGAGCTTGTCGAGCCAAGTCGCGCCAGACGATGGCAACGGGTCCAATGCGGGAAGCCGCGGCGGCGGCGATGCGTCAAATTTCTGTGGTTTCATGGGGGGATGATTTCCTGGCTTGCGTCTCGCGATTATTCAGCGCGAGAAATTTTTCAAACGCGGCGAGATCGTACCGGATCGACCCGCCGACGCGGATAAACGGAGGACCGCCGCCTGCAATACGCAGTCGCCTCATGCTCGAAAGGCTCTTACTGAGCAGCGCCGCCATTTCGTGCTCGCGGATCAGGCGTCTGGACAGAAGGATTTTAGGCATTCCGAATCACGTTTTTTGAAGCGTCTTGACAGTGATCACGGACTACTCAACGCGCAAGAGGAAAAGCCGCGTTTGAGTGTCTTTGAAACGATGCGAATTTAATTCCGGCGAAGCGCCGCGAACTGCCGCGAACCGCTGCGAACAATGTCGAACAGCTGGCAACCCGGATTTCTGGCGTTGACTTATCCACAAAAAACGCCCGAGGCGACGATCGCGATCACCGGCCGCATATATAACAGCACCGCATTGTACACTGAACATTCCACAATATCTCTTCGTGCAAATGAACATTTCACAATCCATCGGTGTAAAAAAATAATTCCCATAATTTCGCGGGATTTCTTCCGTTTTTAGCTAACCGGTCGCGAAGGGGTATGGGCTAGGGTTTCGCTACCCCCCGGGGGCGGCAATCAGGTCAAGGGACCGCGACAAGCCGATCTACCGCGATCTTGACGCGAACCGTTTGGCCAAGCATGGCGATCAAAACGCCGGCCTTGCTGCCGCCCGTCACCTTCTCGCACAGCCCCTGATTGCCATACATCGCGCCGCCGCCGATTCGCACGGTCATCCCCGGCCGAATTGCGGGCGGCGCATTGTGCTTGGCGAACTCGCCGCCGGCGATGCGCTGGCGAAGCCGATCGATGATGCTGTTATCGATGCGGAGCGGCGCGCCGCCGGTCCGGATGACCGCCGCGATGCCATCGATCTTGGCCACTTCAAGCCATGGCGGCGCGGCCGTGAAGCCCAAGAAGAGATAGCGCGGAAACAACGGCCGCGCGATGGCAAGCCTTTTACCGCGCCGGCGCACATGCGGCATTGCCTTCGGCAAGAATGCCTCAAACCCATGCCGCTCTATTCGTTCCGCCGCACGGGCTTCGGCGTTGGCGTTCGTGTAACAGGCGTAAGTTCAACCGGCCCTCCAAGGTCGTGCCGCACCCAATCCCATGTCGCGGGGTTTACGAATTTAGGGGAGCCTCGTAAGACGGGACACAAACCCGCTGTCGCAGAGGCGGAATGCCGTTCATATGCTTGCGCTTCCGCTGCCCTACCTGTCCTACCTTTTCATATCATCATCAAAAGGTAGGACAGGTAGGACACCTCAAGCTTCGCTAAAACCTCACATCTCCGTATCCATCCTGGATATTTTCGCGTGTCCATCACGTCGAAACGACACGATAACTACCAAACTCCGATTCTTATCTTTATCAAATAAGACTAACGCGGCCAAAGGAAACTTTGACGGCCAACTTACTTTTCAACTCATCTATTTCCTCCGTCCCCGCCTTGCCCGTCCTCGCCAGCGCCCCATTCGATCTTTTGCCCGGCCGCGGTCTCGAACGCCTCGCGGCACTTCTCCAATGCCGGCAAATTGAAACACCATTGCCGGCGCATGACACTTGTCCCGTTATCAAGTTCGACGGGCATCATTTGCCTTGTCCGCGTGATTTCCGGCGCGAGCTTTCGCGGCTTCATGCCGAACGCCGTCTTTTCCGCCTTCCGCCGCACCCCGATCTTTTCGGCCATGCGGACAAAATCATCGAACAGCGTATCGATCGCAACGCATTGATTCCAGGCGCTCGAACCACCAGCTCGATACGGCATCGAGGGATCGAAGTTTTTGTTCGAGCAGCGCCGCCGTTTTCGGAATGACGCGGAGATTTGGCGAGCCTGGCGCGTCGAGATCGAGGGCCAGCAAATCGGCGAGCAGCGCCTCGCGGCCGCCATTGTCCATTTCGCGGTCCATTTCGGCGAAATACTCATGCATCTGCGCCACGTCTGGCGCGACATCGAGCACGCAAAAACGCCGTTCGTCGAGTGCCGCGGGGATGACCCAATCTTCGTTCGATGAAAACAACAGCCGGACAAAATTATCGAGCCGGATCGGATCGACGCCTTTTGCTTCGATCATTTGCTTCGGCGCCGTGGCCAGACCCTTGAGCCTGCCCTCGGCCGCCTTGTCGCCAGCCCAGAACCCCTCGTCGACCTGCAGAAGCAGGCATGAGGCCATGTGGGCGTTAAACCGCCCGGTGACGTAGCGCGGATCGTCGACAAGAAAATAATGCGAGGGGAACAGCGAGCCGATGATCTCGCCTACTTTCGTCTTTCCGGTTCCCATTTTCCCGCGCAGAACAATGCCGGTGCCGATGCGCTCGCGCGGCCGCTGCGCGATATGCGCGCACCAGGCAAAAACCCACTCGAAATTCCGCCGGTCGCCGCAACAGATATTGGTGAAGAGATGGTCGCGGAACGTCTTATATTTCAGCCGCCGTTCCTCCGGCGGCAGCGTGTCCGGTGTGCGGCCAAACCCCCGCCAGATATTGAAATAATTCGGCGTGCCAGGCGCGTTCTCAGGGTCGGGGAAAAACTCAATCCCGTCATAGGTGCGCCGGTTTCGATGCGCGAGCCAGGAAAGCGCCCATTTCACATAGGTCTTTTGGCTGGACGATGAACCGTCCGGCTGCTTGATGCGCTTCCAGACCGTAGAACCCTTGTTGTGAAAATACGCCTTGAAGGCTTCCAGAGATAAGACGCGGGCGCGATCCTCGACCGGCGCCAAGGGTTTTTCCCGCATGATGACCGCGCGCGAGCCCATGAGGATCAGCGCGTATTCCTCGTTGAGCATTTCGATGATCCCGTCGAGAGTATCATCCCAGCGCCCGCCGCCATCATCCGGGCCCTCGCCGCCCGCGCGGTGCATTTTAGGACCTCAAGAATTTCAAAATTTCTTCGCTTGGCCAAAATAAAGCGGAGGCGACGAAGAGATGACGCACCCGGTCATATCAACTCGAATCCAAATCGAACCGCCGTTCGCGCGCGGCGAACGGCGCGCGCGCGCCAGAAATTCCGGCAGATGAATTTTCGACACGATACCCGGCCGCGAAAATCGCACACGCGCAAGGGCTGCCTTCCGCAAGTCCGCGACCGTCGCCAAAGAGAGCCGTGGCGTCACGAAGCTGGTACGACGATAACCCGTCCATTCGAATTCGACGCGCACCAAACGCAATGCCCCGCCCATTGCGACAAACGGCTCGCCACGCAGCGCGCGCTTGATCGCGCCGAGCTCATATTCAAAGCGTTCCCCAGAACGATCGCCGGAAATTTCTATTAGCCTTCGCGCCGGCTTTTTTTCGATTGAATTCTCACGCCGTTACCCCGGCGGCGCGAAGCAATCGCCGCCATGCCGCAAAAATTCTGGCCAAGCGCCGCCGCGCGGGATTTGTTTTCGAGGGCCACGATTAACGGGTCTTCGCAATGGGCGGCGCAAACGAGTTGATGTAACGAACGATCGCGGGCCTCGTGATAACCACCGTCTTGCCGTTTCGCAGAGCTTCAAGCCGGCCAGCGTCGATGTCACTCAGCACCTTGGTTCTACCGAATGGCATGAGGTCGACAACTTCGCGAACGCTGTACGCTGGTTTAGTGAGGGCAAAATCGTTCTCGTCCATGACGTTCCCCTGAATTCATGATGAGCATTTATAATGCTCATAACATCGCGCGGCGCTAGTTCCCAAAAATCGCTTTTAATTCATGTCGGGGAAGTTCCGGTCATTTCCCCTCCTGCGCAATGATTGGGTGGCTGTGGATAACGGCGCGCTTGGGCTTGCGCCGCTTCGGTTTTCACAGGCCAAAGACCATTTGCAGCCGCTCTTCGCCTTCGCATGCTGGCACCGGTTGTCAGCCCTGCCCGCGATCCCAACGCCGAGTTTCAGCGCGGCGGCGAACCTCGGCGCGGCCCCGGTCACGAATATGCGTGATCTGAAATCACCCTATTGACGCGGATGGACGACGGCCGAATCCCGCTGTCTTGTGCCGGCAACTTCGTTGTGCGAATGGACGGATACCCGGCCGAGGAGGACGCATTGGTTCGGGCTCAACGGTTAGAGCCGGCCGCTCTTCGCCTTCGCATGCTGGCACCGGTTGTCAGCCCTGCCCGCGATGGCGAACGCGAGCTCGCCTTACGGTCATTTTCACCATTCCATCAAGAGGGCCATGCCTTTTTTTTTTTAAAGGCGTGAGTGCATTTTCGATTGCTTTCGGAAAGGCCCAAGGCTTCTTGTCGGGTTCCGGCAAAAATTTTGGAGGCGCAAGACCGAGAATTGCTATTCTGGCGAATCGGGCAAAAGTGCCGCCAGTTTTTCCGCACGAATGGGGAGCTGGAAGCCCGCTCGCTTCTTCAAACGCATATCTCAAATATTTGAAAACCGTTGATCGCCGTTTGCCTTTTGCCATGCGGGAATCCCGAGTGGACGGTTCCCCGTAAAGACCCGCAAGACCGCAGTCATAAATGGTCCAGGCCACAAAAGCTTGATAGATCGCGAAAAGGATAATTTTTGGATTGCCGTCGACGATAATTTCGAGTTCCTTTTCGATCTTCGCGCATACGCGATTCACGACCTCGTGTTCGCGCGCCGGATAGAGATAGCCGTCCCGCGCTTCTTGCAGGAATGCCATCTCGGCCGGCTTTCGCTGAATTACTTTAGAAACCGACGGTTTTTGATAGGAGCCGTTCGGCCGCCCGCGACGCCGTTTTCCGGCCGGTTCGCCAGTCATGGCCGCGCCGCCTCGCTGGACTCGCAAAATGCGCCCCATGCTTCCATGAGCGCCCGCCGCTTTTCGAGCGCATCGCCGCGCCTATACGCTTGCTCCGTCGCATCGAAGGCAACGTGCGCCAATGCGGCTTCGGCGATTTCGCGAGGGGAAGTAGTCTTATCACCCGCCCAATCCCGAAACGAACTTCGAAACCCATGTGTCGTCGCGCCTTCGATTTTCATCCGGCGCAAGAGCATTTCAAACGCCATGTTTGAAAGCGGCTTTGCATGATTGTGGCCCGGAAAGACGAAGTCTCTCGGTTCGTGCGAGGCAAGATTTTCGAGGATCGCGATCGCCTGGCCGGAAAGCGGAACGCGATGCTCGCGGCTGGCCTTCATGCGCGCGGCCTGGACCGTCCAGACCTTGGCGTCGCCATCGATTTCCGACCAACGCGCGCCGGTCACTTCGCCGGTCCGCGCGGCCGTCAGGATGAGAAATTCGAGCGCCCGCGCGGCCATTCCATTTTGCCCGCGAAGGCTTCGAACAAAGGCCGGAACTTCGCGGTAGGGCATCGCCGGATGATGACCCCTCGACAATTTTTTCGCGGGCGGCAAGATTTTTTCGAGGTGGCCCTTCCAGCGGGCCGGATTCTGGCGATCCGCTGGAATGTGTCCGGCAACCCGCGCCGCGTCGAGCACCGCCTCGATACGGCCGCGAAGGCGCGATGCGGTTTCTGGCTTGTCACGCCAAATGGGTTGCAGGACGGCCAAGACGTCGATTGTAGCGACTTCGGCGGCCGGCATAGGCCACATAGAGGTGCGGCATAAATTTCGAGCGTCGTGCGCCATTGCGCGCGATGCTTGGCATTCCGCCAGCCGCAAGCCTTCGCCGCGAGGAAAAGTTCCGCGACGGCCCCGAAAGTCTTACGCGCTTCTTGCGCCGATCTTGCTTTCCGGCGCGCCTCAAGCGGATCAAGGCCATCGGCGAGCGCCGCCCGGAAGCCCGCCGCTATTTCGCGGGCCCTGGCGAGTGGCACGGCATTGACGGAACCAAGGCCAGCCTCGCGCTGCGCTTTTCGGCCCCGCTCCCGCGCTGCCACATGAACACCCAGAGCTTCGCGCCGGAAGGAACGACCCGCAAATAAAGGCCGCCGCCATCGGCATGGCGGCCAGGCTTTGTCAGGCTCGCGGCCGTCTGCGCCGACAAGCGATTGATTTTTTTTAACCAACGTTTTTCGTCCGCCGAACCCTACAGTCCTAGGAACGAGCCTAGGATCGAACCGGTATCATAGTGAATAATGATGGATTTGTCAGAATCAGATAATCGTCAATTACACTGTAATTCAAGGGACTTTTCTGGCAATTGCAGAGGCGCCGCTGGCGGAGACGGAGGGATTCGAACCCTCGATAGGGTTTTAACCCCTATAACGGTTTAGCAAACCGCCGCCTTCAGCCTCTCGGCCACGTCTCCTTGCATATGGAAAACGGCGCAGCTTCGCAGGCTCCCAAATGCCTGCTCAGGTATGCCCGAGCACCGGCCCGATGGCAAGGCCTGCGCGGCCACGGGCCACGGCGGACTCCAAAATTGCCCATGAAATCCTAAAGCCGATGGTTTCGCACGCGGAGCGGCACGTTGAAGGAATTCGCCCTTGCCGGAACAGCGGTGGACGGTTGCGGTTTTGCCGCGAAAGTCGCATTTAAGGCCGGGGCATTTGGACGGTCGCGCCGATTCGCCTTCGCGAAGGCAGCAAGGGAGAGCCGAAACATGGCGGGGATTTTTGGCCGTTTGCTTGGCAAGGGGAGCGGGCCGGGCGAAGGCGAAGCGGCAAGCAAGGCCAAGTCGCAAGCCGCGGCGGGGACGCTTGTGAAGGATGCCACTACCGCGAGCTTTGGCGCCGACGTCATCGCGGAATCGGCGCGTCAGCCAGTCCTGGTGGACTTTTGGGCGCCTTGGTGCGAACCCTGCAAGCAGCTCGCGCCTGTTCTCGAAAAAGTAATCGAGGCGGCGGGTGGCAAGGTCAAGCTCGTCAAGCTGAATATCGACGAGCATCCCGAAATTCCCGGCCAGCTGGGGGTTCGTTCGATCCCCGCCGTCATCGCCTTTCAGCGCGGTCAGCCGGTCGATGGATTTGTGGGCGCTTTGCCGGAAAGAGATCTCAAGGGCTTCGTCGAGCGGCTTGCCGGTCCGCTCGACGAGGGTGCCGGCCGCCTGGCCGAAGCTGCAGCCTTGCTCGCTGCTGGCGACACCGAGGGGGCGGCGGAACTCTATGTCGCGATAATGGCCGAAAACCCCGGCGACCCTGCCGCCGTGGCGGGATTGGCGAAGCTGCTCATCGCCGCGGGTGAGCTCGAAAGCGCCAGCACCGTTCTCGACTCGGTTGCCGCGGGTGGCGAACGCGACAATGCGGTTATTGCCGCGAGAGCAGCGCTGGCGCTTGCCGGACAAGCCGCCGCCCTCGGCGATGCATCCGAGCTTATGGGCAAGATCGCGGCCAATCCCGGCGACCATCAGGCGCGGTTCGATTTCGCCATCCTCCTCAATGCCCAGACCCGGCGCGAGGAGGCGGCCGCCGAGCTCCTTGAAATCATTAAACGCGACCGGGACTGGAACGACGATGGCGCGCGTAAGCAACTGCTGCAATTCTTCGACGCCTGGGGGGCGGCCGATCCGGCGACGATTGGGGCGCGGCGAAAACTCTCGACCCTGCTTTTTTCTTGAAAATCAGGGGGAACGCGCGTCCCCGCTCCACTTTGCGGGCAAAGCTGCATTGCCATTCTGCAACGGCGCGACGGAAAGTGAATCCAATCCGGAGTTTGGCTTTGCCCGTCGTCGTAATAGCCCAATTTTGATATGATGGCGAAATGAATGTTTCGCGTGAAACGGGCCGGGGAACGTTGTCCGGGGACGGCGAGCCGGAGGGTTTGGGCGCCGGCGGTCCGCTCGCCGCCGCGCTGGCGCTCTGCCGCCGCGACAAAATATGCCTGACCCCAGGAAGACGGCGCATTCTCGAACTTTTAGCCCGCGAAGGCCGCCCGCTCGGCGCCTATGAGATGATCGACAGGGTGGCGCAAGCGACCGGCAAGCGGCCGGCGCCCATTTCGATTTACCGGGCGCTCGATTTTCTGCTCGAAAACCGGCTCATCCACAGGCTCGCGTCGCGCAATGCCTATCTTGCCTGCGGCCATGGCCACGCCGCCCAGGAGCCGATCGTGTTTCTGATTTGCGAGGTTTGCGGGGAGGTCGTCGAAACGACCTCGGCGGAGATGCGTGGCAGTCTCGCCGAGCTTGCGGCGAACGCCAAATTCTCGCCCCGCGCGCAGGTCATGGAAGTCGCCGGCCGCTGCCGGACCTGCGCCAAGCCATAGGGGTTGCGGCGAACGGCCGGTAGTTATTCAGTTGCCCAGATGGAACTTGGTCCGAGTCGCGCCAGGCGCCGGCCGCATGGCGGGCACGCTCGGACAGCGGCCAGCGCCGGGCGCGTCTTTGTCGCAATCCCAATCAGCCCGATCCGGCGATAAGCCAGGCGCCAGCCGCGGCAAAGCCTACTCCCGCGAAGCGGGAAATCAGACGGCCGCCCGGCGCAATCTTTTCGATGAGCACGAAGGCGGAAATGGCGGCGATCCACAGCACGTTCATTACGCCGCCGACAAACAGCAGCGCCATCAAGGCCCAACAGCAGCCGACGCAATGCGCGCCATGGTGCATGCCGAGCGCCAATGAGGCCAGCGGATCGCGGCGGAAGCCGCCATGCCGATGAATGAAAAGCAGCGGCGACTGGCAGTGCGCCAGACATGTATCCTTGAGCGGTGTCCACTGATAGGCGCCGGCCGCGATCAGAACGATACCGCCGAACACTTGGCTGGTGCCTGCCATCATGGGGTCGAGCAAGGCCGCGCGCTCAAGCGCCCACTGCGCCGCGGCGGCGGCGAGCGAGAAACCTATCCAGGCTAGAAGGTACCCGGTTGCGAACCAGCCAGTCGCCGCAAACGGCTTACCTTGCGCCGATACTTGGCGGCCGACGCGCGCGTAGATCAGAATCATCGGCGCGGCGGACGGGATCATCATGCCGACCATCATCACCGCCCACATGGCGAACGCGTACGCGAATTCGATTGCTGTCCATGGGGTCTGCGCCGGCACCATGAGCCCGATGCCGGCGGGAATCATCCGGAAACCGGTCATATCCATTCCGCCCATGCCCATGTCCGCGGCAAGCCACAGCATATAAGTCCAGGCGAGCGCCGTCACCGCGGCGAGCGCCACCGCGACAACGATGCGGTCGCGCCGCAGTAAAGCCTCCAAGAGCGCCTCGGTCATGGGTTGTCAGCGGACGACGCCGGCTCCGGTGATATTCAACATTGCAAAGTGCGCATGCGAGTCGACAAAATCGAGCTTGATGGGACCTGACGTTGTCGCCCAGCCGCGCCCGACCTCGGCCAGTGTAAATTCAAAGCCATTCGGCATGTCGAAGCGCGCGCGGTGCGGCTCCTTTGTCACCGGATTGACGATCGGCTCTCCGCGCGCCTCCACGACGCCCGGAACGATAAAACGCGCCGTGCGCGCATTGACATCGATGTCGAGGTCGATTTTGGCGAAGACCGGATCGTGAACCTTTTCAAGCATCGATCCGAAGACCTGAAAGAATGTCGCGCCAGGTTCGGTGTCCAGGCCGCTCATGATGCGCAAAACGGCATCGCGCTGCGCCGGGCTCGCGCGCTCATCGACGATGGGGAGGGCTTCGCCCTTGCCCTCATGGATCGGGCCAGGCCAGGCATACACGCCGGCGAAATTCAGCCCGTCGAGTGTCGTGTCGCCGTGGCGGCCCTCTTCGACCATGATCCCGACAACCGCCGCGCACTTGCCGTGGGTCGGCAGGGCGTTGAACTGGCAAGGGCAGCCGTAGGCGCAATTGCAGTGGGAAAAATTCCGGCCTTTGAGATGCCATTCAATGTCCGCCATCGTCGCCTCCAAACTGTTGTTGCCGGACCGCCGCGATCACGCCGATTTTCCCAAGATGAACCAATGTATATATATTAGCCTTCGGCCGCGGCGGCGAAGGATTTCGCCGCTGGCTTCGCGTCGATAGCGCCCGCCTCGGCCTTCGCCTCTTTGGCCGCCTCGCTGAGATACAAAGCGACCGCATCTTTAAAATTCGTCGCACAAAAATCCGCTTTCGCCGCGGCGCAAAGCTCGCTTGCTTGCCCGGCACCGCTCTGCCAGAAGCCGCCGGCAATCTTGACCTCGCCTAGACGCCGGCGCAAACGCCGAACCGCGAAGCGGGCTCCCGCCGGGCTCAGATCGGCACCGAGATAGGAGAGATACACCATCCGCGCATCATCATCGCCCGAAAGGCGCGGAATCTGACCACCGGGCGGCCTAGCTGGTTCAACCTTGGCTTCGATGCCGTGTCTAACGAGAATCTGCGCAAGCAGCGCCGCGGCAGCCTCATCGAGAAGACTGCGGCCAGCGATGCAGAGAACCGGCTTTTGGCTTTCGCGCCGCGGCGCGAGGCCGGCGCGTCCCATATGGAGCGGCGCCAATTCGGCGCTAGCCGCTTCGCTCGGGGGCCGGCCAGCTGACATCGGCTCGCCGTTGCTTGGCGGCGCCTGCGGCAACAAAAGGGGCTCATCGTGATCGGAGAGGTCGTCGATGACCTCCTCGATCGTTTCCTTGATCCGCCTCTGCCGAAGCTCGTCCAGCACGCCGCGGCCGAGATCTACCTGCGCCATCAGCAAAGCCTGAAGCGCCACCTCGTCGTAATAGTCGATGAGCGAATTCGATT
>JBQTKC010000184.1:0-9732 GCA_052386575.1 Beijerinckiaceae bacterium | reverse complement strand
CCAGCGGATAGGTGACCATCCCCGGCACACGATGCTCGGGGACCTCCTTGATATGTTCCAAGAAAGCGATCGTCATGGGTTTCTCCTTTCGAAACCCAACCGAATCCCTTACCCTTAATAAATTCTTTAGCAATTTAGCCTGACTTAGCCGATTGGGGCTGTCTGCCAGGGTCCTTGCGTTGAAAACGCTGGATTTTGTCCTCGCAGGTCTGCACTACAGAGTGGGGCTTTGTGGGACGGCGGCAGCGGTGATCACGGGCGGCGGCGGGCGGCAATTCAGTTTTGAGACGGTTGAGGAGCAGGGCCAAGTCTTGTTCTGGATGAGTGGTTCGGGTGAGCTTGATTTCGCGGTCATCGGTGGCCGGGATAAAGACGCCGATCATCTTGATCGAGGCGAACTTGCCGAAGACGGCGCGCGGCGTGAGGCCGGGCGCCAGGTTCTTCAGGCGCTGGCCAAGCGTCACGTGGAGACAATAGGCGAGGAAGGCGATAAAGATATGCGCCTCGATCCGCTCTTCGTTCTGATGGAAGATCGGCCTGATCGCGAGATCGCTCTTGATGGTCTTGAAGGCTTCCTCGATCTGAACGAGCTTGAGATAATAATCCCACAGCTTGGCGGGGTCTTCTTCGGCCAGATTGCCGCGCAGGAGATAGCGGCCTTCAAGGCGGCGGGTCTGGCGCAGCTTCTTCTTGTCGAGGTTGAAGGTGAAGCAGGTCTCCCGCGGTGCGATCTCGGCACGGACAAGCCGCCAGGCGGAAGGCGCATGGGCGCGCGCCGCGCCGAGCTTCATCAAGAGTTCGTTGCGGGAGAGCTTCATCTGGCCGAGTTCCTTGAGGCGGCCCCATAGCCATTTCAGCTGCCGCCGGCGCATGGCGCGTTCCTTGGCGGCCCGGCCGGCGCTCTCGGCAAAGACATAGAGCTCGCCACCGTCTTGCGGCAGCAACTTGACCTGCACGCCCGGCCGCGCCGCCTGCCAGGGCTTTCCCAAAAGATCGCGTTCGAGCTTGGAGAGCCGGCCCTTGGGGGTGCCAACCAGATAGGCGACCGGCGGATCGCTGCGCCGCATTTCGTCGAGGACTTCCTCGGCCGGAATGCCGCGATCCATGAGCCAGGTGCGGCGAGCGTCGCCATATTGGCGCTCGATCCTGGCGAGGAAGTCGCGCAGCGCCGTCTTGCCGGCGGTGTTGCCGGACAACACCTCATGGGCAATGGGCAGACCTTCCGTCGTCACCAGGGCGATGATGACTTGCACGCAATCCGGGCGATGGTCGCGCGAATAGCCATGGCGCCGCTTGTCCTCCTCGCCAAACGGCGGATCGGATTCGAAATAGGTGCTGGTCAGGTCGTAGAGCAGCACGTCGAAGCTGGCATTGAACAGATCGCGCCAGCGTCCGGCCAATGCTGGAACAAGGTCTCCTTGTGTTCGAGCGGAAGATCGTGACAGCGATAGAGCTTGTGGATCTCGGCCAGGCCGAAATCGCCGGCAAGCAGATCGGCGAGCGCGCTCTCCTCAAACCAGTGCCGGTGCAATCGCCATTCGCTGCCCAGCGAAAGCAGGCGGTAGGCGACAAGAACGAACAGCACATCGCTCCAGCGCGTGTCCTTGCGGCTTGGCGCCAAACGCTCGGCAAAGAACCGATCAAGCTGCAGCTCCTGCCAAAGCTGCAAGGAAAGCCAGCAGCGCCGAACGCGCGCGGCCGGACAAGCCGCAAATCCTTGAGCTTCAGGCCTACGACGTCTTCCCCGGCGACGATCGCTTCAGAGCCATCTTCGGGCAACAAAGCCAAACTTCGGGATGCCGCGGCGGTCCCATCAAGCGCTTCGATCGACTTGCGCCAGGCAAGCTCCTGCAAACTGTTGATCTCGCCGAGATAAAGGACCTCCTTCTGCACCACCCGGCCAAAGCCCGCACGCTTCGTCTCAACAACGCTCCAATAGCGATGCTGCTTGCCGTCCTTATTGCGAATCTTGGCGCGCAAAAACATGTCGCCGAGAATCTACCAAGCCGCTGACCCTCAGGGAATCCCCTTGGTCTGCACTACAGAAGCTTCTGGAGCCTCCTGCTCTCTCAGGCACCAATTAAATCAAAGCCTTGCTATCAAAGCTCCAGCCAATTTTCGGCTTTTGCACAGCCCATTCGGCTAAGTCAGGCTAGGATTCTGCCCTGCGCCGGAGCAAACGGCCAGTTGACGCCGCGCGCGTGTTCGTCTAAGCACGCTTTCTCTTGGCCTGAGACAATGTTCCCGGGGGCTTTCCTTTGCCCGAGGGCAGGCTTTGCCAGGTAACCCGCAAGGGCCCGGTCTCCACCGGACGCACGACAAACTCTTTCGCCGCGAAGCTTTCGCGCCGCGCGGCCTACATGGAGACAGATGTCTTGGCTCGCATCGCCGGAGTCAACATTCCAACCAACAAGCGCGTCGTCGTCTCGCTTCAGTATATACACGGCATTGGCCCGACAAAGGCCAAGGAAATTTGCGCACGCGTAAATATTCCCTCCGGGCGGCGCGTCGCCGAGTTAACCGACGCGGAAGTCTTGCAGATTCGCGAGGCGATCGACCGCGATTACATGGTCGAGGGCGATCTTCGCCGCGAGGTTGCAATTCACATCAAGCGCCTGATGGATCTTGGATGCTACCGTGGGCTGCGCCACCGGCGGCAATTGCCGGTGCGGGGCCAGCGCACCCACACCAACGCACGGACTCGCAAAGGCAAGGCCAAGCCCATCGCCGGTAAGAAGAAGTAAATCCAAGAATTGTGGTGTTTGTGGCATTCGCCGCCATACCGGCCAAGCAACCGGCGCCGGCAATGGATGATGGTCCAAAGCGCCTGGCGTGACGGTGGAACAAGGGCGTTTCAAGGAATTGGATAATGGCTAAAGAGACTAGGGTACGCCGCCGCGAGCGCAAGAACATTGCGTCTGGTGTCGCGCACGTCAATTCGACCTTTAATAATACCATGATTACGATCACCGACGCGCAGGGTAACACGATTTCTTGGTCGTCGGCGGGGACCATGGGGTTCAAGGGGTCGCGCAAATCGACGCCATATGCGGCCCAGATGGCGGCCGAGGACTGCGCCAAGAAGGCGGCCGAACATGGCATGCGGACTCTCGATGTCGAGGTTTCGGGACCGGGTTCCGGCCGGGAATCTGCTTTGCGGGCCCTGCAGGCCGCGGGCTTCACGGTGACCTCGATCCGCGATGTCACGCCTATTCCACACAATGGCTGCCGGCCGCCGAAGCGGCGGCGTGTTTAAGCAGACATTCTCGCCACCGTCGCGCCAGCGATTTGCTTCATGGATTTGCTTTAAGGAAAGGTCCCGTCGTGATTCAGAAGAACTGGCAGGAGCTTATCAAGCCAAGCAAACTCGAAGTGACCGCGGGCGACGACCCAAGGCGGATGGCCACGATCGTCGCGGAGCCGCTCGAGCGAGGCTTTGGCTTGACTCTAGGCAATGCGCTCCGCCGCATTCTATTGTCGTCGCTGCAAGGCGCGGCGATCACCTCGGTCCATATCGACGGAGTCTTGCACGAGTTCTCGTCGATCACCGGCGTGCGCGAGGACGTGACCGACATCGTCCTCAATGTCAAGGATATTGCCCTCAAGATGCCGGGCGATGGCCCCAAGCGCATGACGTTGAAGAGGCAAGGTCCCGGCAAGGTCACCGCCGCCGACATCGGCACCACCGGCGATATTTCGATCCTCAATCCGGACCTTGTCATTTGTACCCTCGACGAAGGGGCGGAAATCCGCATGGAATTCACGGTCAACGCCGGCAAGGGCTATGTCGTGGCCGACCGCAACCGGACGGAAGACGCGCCGATCGGCTTGATCCCGGTCGATAGTCTCTACTCTCCGGTCAAGAAAGTAAGCTACCGGATCGAGAATACGCGGGAAGGGCAAATCCTCGATTACGACAAGCTTACCATGCAAGTGGAAACCAACGGATCGCTGTCGCCCGAAGATGCGATTGCTTTCTCGGCGCGTATCCTGCAGGACCAGCTCAATGTCTTCGTCAACTTCGAGGAGCCGCACCGGGTCGAGGCGACACCGTCGATTCCCGAACTTACCTTCAACCCGGCGCTCCTTAAAAAGGTCGACGAGCTCGAACTCTCGGTGCGCTCGGCGAATTGCCTGAAGAACGACAATATCGTCTACATCGGGGATCTCATTCAAAAGAGCGAGGCGGAAATGCTCCGCACGCCGAATTTCGGGCGCAAATCCTTAAACGAGATCAAGGAGGTGCTGGCCCAAATGGGTCTCCACCTCGGGATGGACGTCACCGGCTGGCCGCCGGACAATATCGATGAACTCGCCAAGCGGTTCGAGGAGCATTACTAGTGCGGATGTTCGCTCCCCTCCCGCCCAAAGCGAGGTAAGCAATGGGACGCGGCCGTACCTTGGCACGGCGGCCGCGAAAATAACGGAGAACGACTTGTATCACGGACACGCCAAGCGCCGCTTCGGCCGCACGCACGAACATCGCAAGGCTATGTTTTCCAATATGTGCCAAGCGCTGATCAAGCACGAGCAAATCGTCACCACGCTGCCGAAGGCAAAGGATTTGCGCCCGATTGTCGAGAAGCTGGTTACGCTCGGGAAACGCGGCGATCTGCATGCGCGCCGCCAAGCAATCGCGCAAATCAAGGATGCCGCGCTTGTGGGCAAGATTTTCGCCGTTCTCGCGCCGCGCTACAAGGACAGGCGTGGCGGCTACACGCGCGTTTTGAAGGCGGGATTTCGCTATGGCGATGATGCCGCCATGGCGGTCATCGAATTCGTCGACCGCGATGTCGATGCCAAGGGCCTGGATTCAGGTCCGGTGGTTCACGCCGAAGAAGAGGCGGCGGCGTAGGAGCCGGGGACCGGCGCGCGCTCGCGCGGCACATTGCCGAGGGCGAACCGCTTCTCGCCTAAATCCTATTCAGGGTCAGGTCCACTGGCTTGGAGCGATCCATGAACACACGCTTGCTTGGCTTGCGCCGAGGCACTTTGCTTCTGGTGCTTGTTCTCCTTGCGGCGTCCGCGCGCGCCGAGCCGCCGCGGCAGACGCCGCAGACACAAAGCGACATTATTTTATCCTTCGCGCCAGTCGTCAAGAAAGCCCAGCCCGCCGTCGTCAATGTCTATGCCTCTAGGACGGTTAGGCGGCCGCGCAATCCTTTCTTCGACGATCCGATTTTTCGCCATTTTTTTGGCGAGGGCGGCAATTCCGGACCGGGCGGCCGGACCGCGCGCTCGCTTGGCTCCGGCGTCCTCGTCGATGCCTCTGGGCTCGTCGTCACCAATTATCACGTCATAGAAGGCATGACGGACGTCAAAGTCGCGCTCGCCGATAAGCGGGAATTCGATGCCGGGATTGTGCTGCGGGATCAGCGCACCGACCTCGTCGTGCTGCGCTTGAAGGGAGGCGAAAACTTTCCAGTGATGGAACTGGGCGATTCCGACGCGCTCGAAGTCGGCGACATCGTGTTGGCCATTGGCAATCCGTTCGGTGTCGGTCAGACGGTGACCCAGGGAATCGTCTCGGCGTTGGCCCGCACCCAGGTTGGCATATCCGATTACGGATTTTTTATTCAAACCGACGCGGCGGTGAATCCGGGCAATTCGGGCGGCGCCCTCGTCGATATGCGAGCAAGGCTTGTCGGCATCAATTCCGCGATCTTCTCGCAAACCGGAAGCTCAGTCGGTATCGGATTCGCGATCCCGGTCAATATGGTGAAAATCGTGATCGCCGCCGCCAAGGGCGGAGGCCAAGCGGTGCGGCGCCCCTGGCTCGGCGCGAGCCTGCAGGTCGTGTCCAGGGAAATCGCCGAATCGCTTGGCCTCGACCGGCCAATGGGCGCGCTTGTCGCCGATCTCTCCGCCAACGGTCCAGCCGCCGACGCGGGTTTGCGGCGCGGCGATCTCATCACCGCCATCGACGGTCACGACGTCGACGATCCCGAGGGACTGGGCTACCGGTTGGCCACGAGACCGCTTGGCGGCACCGCGTCCCTCGCTCTGCTTCGTAAAGGCAAACCGGTCACCGCCTCGATCAAACTGATGCCCGCCCCGGAATTTCCGGCCCGAGATCCGATCAAGCTCACCGGGTCCTCGCCCTTTTCCGGCGTGACCGTGATTAATCTGTCGCCGGCGGTATTGGATGAATTATCCCTGCGCGGCGCGAGCGAGGGCGTCGTCGTCAGCGACGTCGCGGACGGCTCCCGGGCGGCGATGGTTAATTTTCAAAAAGGCGATGTCATCCTGTCCATCAACGACAGGGCAATCAGCACCACGCGGGACCTCGAAGCCATGGTGAGCGCGCGTCGCAGCTATTGGAAACTGACCATCTGGCGCGGCGGCGAAGTTATTACCACCGTAATCAACGGGTGAACGGCGAGGCTCGATATCGCTCTTTTTGCCGGGAGCTTCTGGCGATAAAATGTCCCGCGGCGCTTCCGGCGATAACTCCCTTCCGGTTGATTATCCCTGTCCGGATGTGTACTGACAAGATGGCCTCCGGCGAAATTCAAGCCGGGCGCGTCTTGCGGAGTTTGCAATGCGAAAATCGTCTCAATTTGAATCCTTGGTTCGCACCGCATCCCTTTCGACGGGCGTTTTTCTCGTTGCGGTAGCGCTTGGCGGCTGCGCTCAGACTCCTGGCCCCACTGGCCCGGTCGCGGCTGTGTCGCCCCGGGCGCCGGCTCCGCCAAATTGGCCGCAATTGCCGGAGGGCGCCGCCTGCACCAAGGATCTCAATCACTATCAAACCGTGCTCGACGCCGATGTCCGCACTGGAAATGTCAACCGGTCGGTGTACGATGAGATCGAGACCGATCTCGGCCGCGCGGCCGGCGCATGCGCGGCAGGCCGTGATGGCGAGGCGCGCGCGATCATTCGTTCGACAAAAATACGGCATGGCTATCGCGCTTCCGCGTAAGGAGATCAGCGCCGCCGTCCGCGCGGGGCCGGCCGCGCAAAAGGCCAGGCATAAGCGCCCGGGATATCCTCGGATTGCCTGACTTTGGCGACGCTGCAATCCCGGCAAGCCTCGGCCTTGGGCTTGCGGCGGATGGTTTCGCTTAATTACTTGAGGCCGCGTTGCGAGCGCGTCCCCTCGCTTTGAGTAACCGATATGGCCTTGCCACGCGGGTCCCCGCCCCTCTTTGACGCAAGGGGCGCGCGCTTCCTCATTGTCGAAGCACGCTATTACGAAGATATCGCCGCGATGCTGCTCGCGGGCGCGCAAGCCGCGTTAGCCAAGGCGGGAGCCTCCTTCGAACTCGTCGGCGTGCCCGGCGCGCTCGAAATCCCGCTCGCCCTTTCGATCGCACTCGATCATGCGGCAGCCGCAAAGCATCCTTTCGACGGAGCGGTGGCACTCGGTTGCGTCATTCGCGGCGAGACCTATCATTTCGAGATTGTCGCCAATGAAAGCGCGCGTGCCTTGATGCAAATTTCGGTTGCGCGAAAACTCAGCTTCGGCAATGGCGTTTTGACCGTTGATAACGAGGCCCAAGCGGTGGCGCGCGCGGACCCCCAACAGGGCGACAAGGGAGGCGAAGCCGCGCGGGCGGCTCTATCGATCTATCGGCTAAAGCTTGCAATCGGGGCGTCGTGATGATTATTGCCGGCCGGCGTTCCGCCGCCCGCCTCGCCGCCGTTCAGGCGCTCTATCAAATGGAGGTCACCGGGAAAGGCCTCAAGGAGGCCCGCGCCGAATTCGAATCGTTCTGGATCGGCAATGAGATCGAGGGCGTGCACTACAGGCAAGCGGACATCGCGTTTTTCAGTGATATTCTAGAGGGCGTTGTTTCCGTCCAGGGTCCGATCGACCGGTCTATCGACAAAGCCTTGGCGGCGGGTTGGCCCTTGGCGCGGATCGACTCCGTCATGCGCGCGATTTTGCGCGCGGGCGCCTATGAGTTGAAAGAACGCGCCGACGTTCCGGCGCGGGTCTCGATCAAGGAATATGTCGATATCGCCGGCGCCTTTTTTGGCCCCGACGAAGCCGGAATGATCAATGCGGTGCTGGATGCCCTGGCGCGCCAATGCCGCGCGGCGGAATTTTTGCGCGAGTAGGTTGCATGAACAGGCCGTCCGAAGACGAACTGATCGCGACCTATTTCGCGCCGCTCGCGGGGCAGGGGGCTCTTGGGTTGCGCGACGATGCAGCAGTCCTTGCCCAAAGGCCGGGCCACGACATCGTCGCGACCAAGGATATGTCAATCGCCGGAGTGCACTTTTTTGCGGACGATCCGCCTGGCGCTGTCGCCCGCAAGGCCCTGCGGATAAACCTCTCCGATCTTGCCGCCAAGGGCGCGGAGCCTTGCGGATTTCTCCTCGGGCTTGCGTTGCCGGAAGATTGGACGGCGCATTGGCTTGCGGGTTTCGCGCAAGGGCTCGGCGCGGATGCCGCGGCCTACAAATGTCCGCTGCTCGGCGGCGACACCGTGAAGAGTCCGGGGCCGCTCGTCGTCTCGATTGCGGCGTTCGGCGCTGTCCCGGCGCGAAAAATGGTCTTGCGGGCAGGCGTTTCGGCGGGTGACCGCATCTATGTGACGGGGACAATTGGCGACGCGGCCTTGGGCCTGAAATTTCGCCTTGGCGCGGCAGAAGACTTGGAGTGGACCGCTAGCGTTATCCAAGCGGACGCCGCCTATCTCGCCGGCCGCACACTTTTGCCGGAGCCGCGTCTTTGCCTGCGCGAGGCGCTGCGTGCCCACGCGCACGCGGCGATCGACATTTCCGACGGTTTTGCCGGCGACCTTGCAAAAATGTTGCGTCTGACCGGGATGACCGCCGAGGTCATGATTGCCGATGTGCCACTCTCGGCCGCCGCGCGAAAAATTTTGCGCGAGGCCCCGTTTCTCCTCGAAACGATTCTGACCGGCGGCGACGACTATGAGATTCTTTGCGCCGTGCCGCCCTCCCGTAGCGCCGCCTTCGAGGCGGAAGCCGCCGCAGCCGGAGTCCCGGCGTGGCCGGTTGCCACGGCCGCGCCAGGCAACGCGCCGCCAGTGTTCAAGGATGCGGAAGGGCGGAGTTTGGTCCTCGCGCGGCCATCCTTCCGGCATTTTTAGGAGATAGGATAGAGTACTTATCCGTTATCGCCCCGCTTTTTGCGCGGCGCGGTCAATCCAGGCGCCGATGTTCTTATGCCCGTCGTGGGGGATGTAATCGTATTCGTCCGCGCAGTAGGAAAGAGGCGTGACGTAGCCGGGAGCTGGGTCAGCAAGCCACGGCGGCAAACTGATTGCCGTTGTGTGATCTTGATATCGATCCCACCCCTGAGAGGTCCGTTCAAACAAGTAATAGACCGGAAGGCTGAAAGGCGAGGATTGCACCTTGCCAACGGACATGTATGCGAGGGGGTTAGGGCCACGTGCGTGCGGCGTGCGTGTCTGATGGTGATTGATGCTATTTATGTGAACGGCGAGAAGCCCTCTGCTGTCGATAACGCCGCGAGCGATCTCGTATCGGACCCAACGCCGCGACCACGTTTCTACACCAACCAGCACACAAATCGTGGACGTGTGCTTAACTCCATCACGAATGAGCTGCTTCAACGATTCCGGGCCTTCTCGCTTTCGACTCTCCCACAAGCTGCTGTCGGAGAAACTGCGCATCAATGCGCTGTCGGGATGAGTAATTTTCCATGCGTTTCGGACCACGTTAACACGCATGACATCATCGAAATGAAACGAAAAAAATGCTTTCCGCTTCACTGGCGCTTCCGAATCACTGGCG
>JBQTKC010000183.1:0-5473 GCA_052386575.1 Beijerinckiaceae bacterium | reverse complement strand
CATCGGCGGAAAACGCCAGAAATTTCGGGCGCGGAAGTTTACGCGTCACCGCGCGCCCGTCTTCGCCGGCCAACGCATGAATCTGAAAATAGCGTTTGCCCAAACCGGCGCCGGCTCTGATAAAAGTTTTCTTGGACGGTCTCCCTCTCTGTGGCGCTCCGGCGGCCACGCCTTGGCACTATGATGCCGCCGAGAGAGGCCGTCCACACCATCATGGCCGGCTTAGGCTCGCTTAAAAATTGTTCGCGGATCGCCAGCGGCTCGCCTTTCCATGGGATTTGACGGCAAGCATGGGCCGCTTTATCGGAATGCAAGGGTGGATCAAGAGAGAACATGGCAGGCGAGCAAGAGCAGGCTTTTCCATTTTGGCGCGAACCTCGCGCGAGCGCGCTTCTCGTTTTGGCGAACGGCACGGTGCTCAAAGGGTGTGGGCTCGGCGCCACGGGCGCGGCCGTGGGCGAAGTCTGTTTCAACACGGCGATGACCGGTTACCAAGAAATCCTCACCGATCCCTCTTATGCCGGCCAGATCGTCACCTTCACCTTTCCTCACATCGGCAATACAGGCGTCAACGACGAGGATATCGAGACAAGCAATCTCGCGGCGAGCGCCGGTGTGCGCGGCGTCATCGTCCACGCGCCAATCACCGCGGCGTCCAATTACCGCGCCAAGGGCGATTTCGATGCGTGGCTCAAGCGCCGCGGCATTGTCGGCCTAAATGGCCTCGACACGCGTGCGCTGACCGCTTTCATTCGCGAGAACGGCATGCCGAACGCGGTCATCGCCCATTCGCCAAGCGGCGATTTCGACATCGAGGGCTTGCGGACGATCGCGCGGGAGTGGCCGGGCCTCGTCGGGATGGATCTCGTGCCGGAGGTCACCGCCGCGCAGCGCTACGACTGGACGCAAACGGCATGGGTGCCGCGACAGGGATTTGGGGTCGCCGGGCCTGGCACATTCAAGGTCGTCGCCATCGATTACGGGATCAAAAGCAATATCCTGCGGCTTTTATCCGATGCCGGCTGCGCGCTCAGCGTCGTGCCGGCGCAGACGTCAGCGGAAGCAATTCTCGCGATGCGGCCGGACGGAGTTTTTCTTTCAAACGGACCGGGCGATCCGGCCGAGACCGGGAAATATGCGGTTCCAGTCATCGAGACTCTACTCGAAAGGGCGGTCCCAACCTTCGGGATCTGCCTTGGCCACCAGATGCTTGCGATTGCGATCGGCGCAAAGACCTTAAAAATGCACCAGGGTCATCATGGCGCCAATCACCCGGTGCAGGATTTTACCACTGGCAAGGTCGAGATTGTCTCGATGAACCATGGTTTTGCCGTCGATGCGGGAAGTCTGCCCGCCAATGCACGGGAAACGCATCGTTCGTTATTCGACGGCTCGAACTGCGGTCTCGAACTGACCGATCGCCCGGCGTTTTCCGTCCAGTACCACCCCGAGGCATCGCCCGGTCCGCGCGACAGCCATTATTTGTTCGCCCGCTTCGTCGCGATGATGGAGACGGCGAGGCGAAGCTGATCACAGCACTTTGCCGGGGTTTAAAATATGTTTTGGGTCGAGGGTTTGCTTGATCGCACGCATGACCTCGATCGCCACCTTGCCTTTCACTTGCCGCAATAATTCGCGCTTCAATTGGCCGATCCCGTGCTCGGCGGAAATCGAACCGTTGCGCTCGATCACTAGCCCATGAACGATGGCGCTGATCTCGTCCCATCGGGCCAAAAACGCGTTTGTGTCCGCGCCGATGGGCTGCGAGACGTTGAAGTGAATATTGCCGTCGCCCAGGTGGCCGAAGGCAACGAGACGCGCGCCTGGGATCGCTGCCGTTACCGCGCGCGCGGCGTCGTCCAGAAAAGCCGGGATGTCCGCGATGGGAACGCTGATGTCATGCTTGATCGAGCCGCCTTCATGGCGCTGAGCATCGGGCAAAAGCTCGCGCAGCCTCCAGAAATTCTCGCGCTGTTCGAGCGAGGCGGCGAGCGCCGCATCCGCGATAATATGTTTTGCGCTTGCCGCTTCGAGGAGCGCGAGCAATCGCGCGGCAAGCCCTTGGGCGCTTTGCGAATTTAATTCGAGCAGCACATACCAGGCGTGTTTGCTAGCCAGAACCTCCCGCGCGGAAAAATGCGCGAGGACAAATTCCAAACCGATGCGCGGGATCAGTTCGAAGCTGGTGATTTCACCGCCCACCATGGCGCGGGCGAGTTCGAGCAAATCGAGCGCCGCGCGGGGCGAGGCGAGGCCAATGAACGCGGTCTCTATCGCGCGGGGTTTTGGATAGAGTTTTAGGACCGCCGCGGTGATAATCCCGAGCGTGCCTTCCGAACCGATGAAAAGATTCTTTAGATCGTAGCCCGTGTTATTCTTCCTCAGCTTCGATAAATCGGAAAGAATCCGCCCGTCGGCGAGGACAACTTCTAGTCCAAGCACGAGATCCCGCGCATTGCCATAGGCGAGCACATTCGTGCCGCCGGCATTGGTCGCGAGATTGCCGCCGATGGTGCATGAGCCTTCGGCCGCAAGCGACAGCGGAAACAAGCGGTCCGCGCGGCGGGCGTGCTCTTGCGCCTCGGCGAGAACCATGCCGGCTTCGACGGTCATCGTGTTCGAGCTAAGATCGATCTCGCGGAGCGCAGTCATGCGGCCAAGCGAAAGCACGATTTGATTGCCGGGGCCGAGAGGAATCTGACCGCCCACGAGCCCGGTGTTGCCGCCTTGCGGCACAACCGGGGTAGCAGTCTCTTGACAAAGTTCGAGCACTTCCGCGATTTCTCGCGTCGAGCCGGGCCGCACCACGCAAAGCGCGTGCCCATGAAAGCGATCGCGCGGCTCGCGCAAGAATCCTTCCATGCCGGGCGCATCGGCGATGACGTGCCTGGCGCCGGAAATCGCTTTGAGGCGATCAAGGATTTTTCGCGGCGCCGCGTTTAGGCTCGCTCCCGTTTCGGCGACAAAACTCATGCCCGGTCTTTCAAAAGTCTCCCAAGAATAGAGCAGCCCTCGGTGCCGTATAGCGGAACTTTCCTCTGGCTTGCGGCGGCTTTTCCGCTCGCGGACTTGAAATTATTGACCGGAACGGCGATTGAGCCATCATAGACCATCGGTACAGTAGATAATCCGGCATTGTTGCAATGCTGGACCATTTTCGCGGCGGCTAGAGTTTGAGAGGATGTCCCATGGCGGCGCTCGATACGGTTTTGGCGAAAATCGACGGAAACCTCGACTCTGCTTTGGGACGCCTCTTCAAGCTCGTTGAAATCCCGTCTGTTTCGACCGATCCCGCCTTTGCGGGCGATTGCGTCAAGGCGGCCGGATGGCTCGCCGCCGAGCTAACGAGCCTCGGTTTCGAGGCGAAGGTGCACAAAACGCCAGGACATCCGATCATTGTCGGAAAGGCCAACGCCGCGCGCAGCGACGTGCCGCATCTCCTTTTTTACGGCCATTACGACGTGCAGCCGCCCGACCCGCTCGAATTGTGGGAGAGCCCGCCGTTCGAGCCGCGTGTCGTCGAGGCCGCAACCGGCAAACAGATCGCCGGACGCGGCGTCGCCGACGACAAGGGGCAGCTCATGACCTTCGTCGAAGCCTGCCGCGCCTTTACGGAAACCGGCGGCTTGCCGTGCGACATTACGTTCCTCCTTGAAGGCGAGGAGGAGACCGGCTCGCCGTCGCTTCCGGCTTTTCTTGACGAGGCCCAGGCCGAGCTCAAAGCCGACATGGCGCTTATCTGCGACACCGGAATGTGGGACCGGGAGACGCCGGCGATCACCACCATGCTGCGCGGCCTCGTGCTCGAGGAAGTTATTGTCCGCGCGGCCGGCCGTGATCTTCATTCGGGAATGTTCGGCGGCGCGGCGATCAATCCAATCCATGTGCTCGCCCGCATCATCGCCGATTTGCACGACGAGAAGGGCCATGTCGCGCTTCCGGGGTTTTAGAATGGCGTAGCCGAGCTGCCGGAGGATATTGCCGAGCAGTGGCGGCAATTGCGCTATCGCGAAAGCGACTTTCTGGGCGAAGTCGGCCTTTCGGTTCCGGCGGGCGAACAAGGCCGCGGCGTTCTCGAAATGGTTTGGTCGCGGCCAACCTGCGACCTCAACGGCATTGTCGGCGGCTATATCGGCAAGGGGTCGAAAACCGTGCTTCCCGCGCAAGCGAGCGCCAAATTCTCGTTCCGGCTCGTCGGATCGCAGGACCCGCTCAAAATCGCCGAAACGTTTCGGGCATTCGTCAAGGAGCGGCTTCCCGCCGATTGCCGCGCCGAATTTGTCTCGCATGGCGCATCGGGCGCGGTGCAACTGCCGTTCAGTTCGGAGGCGTTGTCGCGAGCATGCAGGGCATTACAGGCCGAATGGGGCAAGGAGCCGGTTCTTGCCGGTTGCGGCGGCTCAATCCCTATCGCCGGCGCCTTGAAGCGCGATCTTGGAATGGACACATTGCTGATCGGTTTTGGCCTCGAAGATGATCGCATTCACTCGCCAAACGAGAAATACGAGCTTTCCTCGTTTCACAAGGGAGCCCGTAGCTGGGCGCGGGTGTTGGCCGCGCTCGCGCTTTGATCCACTAACCACAACGGCTGATTGTGGTTATTGGTCCATGCGCGATCGACGGCAGGCAGGGGCCGGTTTGGCGGGGTTACATATAGTCAACGGCTCCACAAAGATGGCGGGAAACCTCGTCCGGAGGGCTGCGATCAGGCAAACAATCAGACCGAGGTACTGGTGGAGTATTCCGTGCCGTACCTTTTCTTGGTCCCGCATCTAACCACCGATATTAATCGGTGCATCGAGACGGTCCCGCAATCTCGGCCTATAAACCTGGCCATCGGGGGATGCCGGATAACTCCCAATCGAGCAGGCGCGCGGGCCTGATTGGATAGCCGGCCTACTTTGTTCGCGATGGAGGCATCCACCGGGAATAAGGGTTTTGTTTCGGAATAGAGCCCAATGGGCCATGTAGCGGTGAAACCAGGTTACGACGCGGATGTGATCATCGCTGGGGCAGGGCCGGCAGGGGCTGCCGCGGCGTGCCATCTCGCTCGTCTGGGAGCGTCGGTTATCCTTCTCGATCGCGCGATTTTTCCGCGCGATAAGGTGTGCGGCGATTTTGTCGGTCCATCCGCCTTGGTCGAGCTAGATTGCCTTGGCGTATCGCCCATGGAAGACTACGATCGGACCAATATCGCGCGTCGCGCCGCCCTATTTATAGATGGCCAGGAGCTGATCTCCCGGCCTTTCCCGGAAATTGAAGGCTTGCCTTCCCATGGCAGGGTGATTCCACGTATCGCGCTCGACAAATTCATCGTCGATGCCGCGCTAAGCGCCGGTACCCGGATAATGGCCGGGTACAAGCTAACCGGTTTCGCGGCCGGCCGCGAGGCGGGCGCGGTGGAGGCGGGGTGCGCGCCCCGCCGCGGCCCCTTGAGCTGCCGCCGGCTGATCGGCGCCGCCGGCAGCAGGTC
>JBQTKC010000182.1:0-8374 GCA_052386575.1 Beijerinckiaceae bacterium | reverse complement strand
CCAGACCGAAGCACTCCACGCCCGCCTGAACGCGACCGTCGGCGAGACTCTTGATGCGCTTACGAACTACGCGGGCGAGATTGGCACCCGCCTGGATGCGGGAGCGGCCCATTCGGCGGCACTCCTTTCCAGCCACGCCGAAACAGTGCAATCGCGTCTGGCGGCGACCGTCGGCGAGACGCTCGGGACCTTGAATGGGTATTCCGAACAAATCACCGCGCGTTTGGAGGCGACCGCGCAGCACTCCGCCGAGGCTTTTGCCAATCACGCCGAATCCCTGCATGAGCGCCTCGCCGCCACGCTCGACGAAACATTTGGCACCATCACCCGCCACGCGGACGCGATGCACGAACATTTAGCGGCGTCCGCGCGCGGAGCCGTCGCGGCTTTCGCGGATCACGCGGGAGCGCTGCGCGAGAATTTCGATTTGACCGCGCAACAGGCGATTGCTTCGATCGGCTATCAAGCCAACGATCTCAACGATCGCTTCGCGGAAACCGCGAACGAGGCGATCAACGCGATCGCCACCCATGGCGGCCGGGTCAACGAAGCGCTCGCCGGCCGGCTCTTGTTGTTCGAGGAGACCGTTATTGGACAGGGCGGGGCGATCGCCGGCAACATCGACGCACATGCCGAACGGTTTACCGCGACTCTTGCCGATCGCCTGGGTTCGATCGAAACCACGCTTACCTTGCAAGGGGGCGACCTCAACGACAAGCTTGGCCTGCGTGCACAGGAGGCGGCCGCCACGCTGGAGGCGCATATCGAAGCCTTCGAAACGCGCACCGCCGTCAAGGCCGAGGAGGCTGGCCAGGCGCTCGAAAAGCTGATTTCCCGCGTCGATCAAGGACTCGATTCACGCGCGCAAATGCTCAGCGAGACTTTGACGGGCAGAGCCCTCGATATCGCGCGAGCTCTTGGCGAAGCCGGCGGCGACGTGATCCGCGCGCTCGATGCAAAGGTTCAGGAAATCAATACGGCCATGATGGCTCGCTCGGCCGCCATTGGCGAGACGTTGGACAGCGGTGTCGCGCACTTCGAGGAAAACGTGGTCGGCCGTCTTGTGGCGGTTGCCGGAGACCTCGATGCGACGGGACGCGGTGTCGCCGAAACGCTTGCGTCGAGGACGCGAGACATCGATCAAACGCTCGCCCTTCATGCCGGCAACATCAATGCGGCGCTGGATCGCGAAGCAGGTCACATTGGGCAAATGCTCGCGGGGCGCGCCGAGGAAATCCGCGGCACCATTGCGCAGGCGGTCGAGGATCTCGACACGACGCTTGCCGGGCGGGCCGGGGAGATCGGCGAAGGCCTCGGCCAGCGGATCAATGAAATTAGCATGGCCTTGGCGGGACGCCTTGGCGAGCTCGAGGGTGCGCTCGGGGAGCGCGGTCAAGCACTAAGCCGAAGTTTGGCGGCCCGCGCCGGCGATTTGCGCGAGCTCTTCGATTCCCGCGGCGAGCAACTGATCGAGGCTCTCGCCGCTCGCGGCAACCAGATTGCCCGCGAGATGACAAGCCTCGGCGAAATCGTCACGCAAACGATCGAGGGCCGCGGAAGCGCCATCGTGCAGCACCTCGGGGAGAAGCAAACCGAATTCACGGCGGCGATCGAGGACTCGACGGCGCGTTTGCGGGCGGCGATTGAAACCGGCGCCGCCGCGTCGATAGCAGCCCTCGTCGATACGAATGAAAGACTGCGGGCCGGGATGGCCGAGGTGATCGATCGCCTCGTCAACAGCAGCGCTGGATTGCAAAAGGCGATTAGCGCGACCGGCACCGATTTCGTCGCGGCGGAGCGTTCGCTAAGCGAACGCAACGACTATTTTCGCTCCATATTCGCCAACATCGCGGGAGAGATCAGCCAACTCAACCAATCCACGCGGGCCACGCTCGACGAAGCAAGTAGCCTTGCCGAAACGATCGCACGCCACAAAGAGGGCTTGGCGGCTTCCGCCGGCGATCTCTCCCGCCAGCAGGCAGGTCTCGACCAGATGCTTACGGCGCGGCGCGAGTCGCTCGAATCGCTTGTCAACAACGTCAACGTGCGCCGCGAAGACCTTGAGGGCGTGATGCGTTCCTGCGCGGAGCAACTTGAGGACTCGTTTGAAAAAGCCGCATTGCGCGCGCGCGACATCGGTGCCGTCCTCGCCGAATCCTCGCGGTCCACCGGCGGGTTGATCGACCAGCAATTCGCTGGTGTTCGCGCCAATATAGAAAAGGAGCGCGAAAGCACGGCGGCGGCGATGCGTGCTGCCTGCGAGCAGGCCAATGCGGAGCTCGCGGGCATTTTCGGGCAAACCACAGAGCGTTTCCAATCCACCGCGGCGGAGCTGCGCGAAATGTCGCGCGAGATCCAGCGCGAACTTGAAGCGACCCGGGAAATGTTGCGCCGTGGCGTCGCCGACTTGCCACAAGAGACGGCGCAGCAAGCTGCTTCCATGCGCCGCGCCGTCGCCGATCAGATCAAGGCGCTCGAAGAGCTCAGCGAAATCGTCACCCGCTCCGGCCGCGCATACGATGTGTCTCAGCCGGCCCCGGCCGTGCCCGAACGCGCCGCCCAGCCGGTGCAGCCCCGGCGTGGCGAACCCGCGCGCGCGGCCGAACCGCGCGCGCCGGAGCCCCCTCGCCCCGAGGCGCAGAGGCCGCGGACTCCTGCTTTGCCGTCCGATGCGAAGGCGTCCGGACGCGGCAGCGGCTGGATCTCGGATCTTCTCGCTCGCGTGGACAGCGAGGAACCTCCGGCGGGGCAAAATCCCGTCGCCAAACCGGCGCAACCGGCGCAACGTTTGGAAGCGATTTCTCTCGATGTCGCGCGAATGATCGATCATGCCGCCGCCGCCGCCGCCTGGGACCGCTATCGCCGCGGTGAAACCAACGCCTTCTCGGCGCGGATCTACGTCGGCCGCGGTCCCCAGACATTTGACGAAATCCGCCGGCGCTACCGGCTCGATTCGGAGTTCCACGCCACGGTCGATCGCTACGTGCAGGAGTTCGAGCGGCTCCTCTCCGAACTCGGCCAGGATGAGGCAAGCGAGGCCGTCGCCAAGACGTATCTTTTGTCGGAGACCGGCAAGGTTTACACCATGCTCGCCCACGCGGCGGGCAAACTGGGTTGAGCACAAGGGCTACAGTGCAATTTAGTCCCGCTCCCGGATAACGGCTGACGGTACCAGCTGCAAAGCCGATATCGCCGGCGGCGCCGGGCCAGCATGCGCAGGAAGGATTTTTGGGCTTTTCGCCGAGTTCGCGCTCGCCCTAATTTGCCAGCCGGCCTATAAGCCGGGTTTTGTATGGCGCGCGGGTTTCGCGCGCGCGATGGCCATTCCTCTAGGGCGGCCGTTGCCGGCCGCCTCGAGCAACCAACCCGGGCAACGATCCGGAGACGGATCCAAGGGTTTCTCAACCGAGAAACGCCTCGCGTCGCCCCTATTCGGTTTTGCTCCCGGTGGGGCTTGCCATGCCGTACACGTTGCCATGCACGCGGTGCGCTCTTACCGCACCGTTTCACCCTTGCCTTGCGGCGGTTTGTTTTCTGTGGCGCTTTCCCTGGGGTTGCCCCCGCCGGAAGTTATCCGGCACCGTGTCTCCGTGGAGCCCGGACTTTCCTCCGCTTTGAACGCGGCGGCCATCCGGCCGGCTGGCTAAATCCACATAGGCGCACTCGGCCATTTCGTCAATTATCGAATTGGCAATGCGCGCGTGGTACAAATGCTGGAAGGAGATAAATTCCGCGCACAAGAGTCGAATTCCGGCTTGACCTTCCGCACCGGCTAGGGTGTCTGAGCGAGTTGGGGATGCGCGCAAGAATCAAGAGGAAGAGGCATGCGGAAGATGTTCCCTTTGACGACACTTGTCATCTCGTCAATCGCGCTTGCGAGCTGCGGCTATACGCCTGAACAACGTGGCCTAAGTGGCGCGGCTCTAGGCGGCGCGACCGGCACGGCGATTGGCGCGGCCACCGGCGGCGGGGTTGGCGCGGCTCTCGCCGGCGGCGCGCTTGGCGCGGCGACCGGCGCGATTGTCGGCGCAAGCACGGCGCCGCCGCCACCGCCTCCCGGCTATTACGGGCCGCCGCCGGGCTGCGCACGATTTGCTTATGACGCCTATGGCAACCAATACTGCGCTGCGTATTACCGCTATTGAAACAGGACAGCTCATTGCCCGCCACGCTCGCTCCCTCGCCCAACCATGGCGAGCGCAAAGGCGGCCGCACAGCGGACGCACTTCTCCTGCATTACACTGGTCTGCCGACCGGTGAGGCCGCCTTGCGGCAACTTTGCGATCCGGCGGCGCAAGTGTCTTCGCACTATCTTGTTTTCGAGGACGGATGCCTCTTCCAGCTCGTGCCAGAGGCGCGCCGCGGCTGGCACGCGGGCCAGGGCAGCTGGGCGGGCGAAAATGATATGAACGATGTTTCGATCGGGATCGAAATCGCCAATTTTGGCCATCGGGGGGGCTCGCCAGCCTATCCGCCGGCGCAAATCGAAACAGTCATCGCACTCTGCCAAGATATTATCGCCCGCTGGCGGATCCGGCCCGAGCGGGTGCTCGCGCATTCGGATGTCTCGCACGGCCGCAAGATCGATCCCGGCGAGCACTTTCCCTGGGGGCGATTGGCCAAGGCCGGGATCGGCCATTTTGTCACGCCCTCGGCCATCGAGGACGGCCCGCGCCTCGAACCCGGCGCCAGAGGCCCAGAGGTCCTGGCCCTGCAAGCAATGCTTTCCGGCTACGGCTACGGCCTCGATTTAACCGGTCTTTATGACGCCGTGACCATATCGGCCGTCACCGCCTTCCAGCGCCATTTCCGCCAGGCCGTTGTCGATGGGATCGCGGATTACTCGACCATCTCGACCTTGCGGCGGCTGATTGGCTCATTGGCGAATGGTTAGACCGTTGTGGCTTTGCGCCAGCCCGGAGCAATTAGTCTACGGCGAGGTTCGTCGTGCGGTCTCGCCGGAGGCGAGCGGACTCGCGGGGCGACCGCCCGCGAGCCGTGCCGCCAGGCGATCGAAGTAGAGGTAGATCACCGGCGTCGTAAAAAGCGTCAGGACCTGGCTCACGATGAGCCCGCCGACGATGGCAATGCCGAGCGGATTGCGGAGCTCCGAGCCGGTGCCGGTTCCGAGCATCAAGGGCAGCGCGGCGAGGATCGCGGCAAAAGTCGTCATCAGGATTGGGCGAAAGCGCAGAAGACAGGCTTGAAAAATGGCATCGCGCGGGGCGAGCCCCTCGGAGCGCTCGGCGTCGAGGGCAAAATCGATCATCAAAATCGCGTTCTTCTTGACGATGCCGATCAACAAGATGATGCCGATGATGGCTATGACATCGAGCTCATGGCCCGATGCCATCAATGCGAGCAGCGCGCCGGCGCCAGCCGAGGGCAACGTCGAGAGGATCGTTACCGGATGGATGAAGCTCTCGTAGAGCACGCCTAAAACGATATACATCGTGATCACGGCGGCGATAATCAAAAACACCTCATTGGCCACGGAGGCGCGAAACGCCGCGGCCGCGCCTTGAAAGCTGGTGACAAAACTGCCGGGCAGACCTATCTCTCGCTCGGCCTTTTCGATTGCCGCGACGGCGGCGCCGAGCGAGGAGCCTGGCGCGACGTTGAACGAAATGGCGGTGGCCGGAAACTGCCCGAGATGGGTGATCAACAATGGCGCTTGGCGCTGGTTCACCTTTACGATCGCGGAAAGCGGGACTTGCCCGTTGCCGCCCGACGCAGACGATGGCAAGTAAAATGAAGAAAGACTGGACAGCGCGCGCTGCAGGGACGGATCGGCTTCCAAGATGACCCGGTACTGGTTCGATTGGGTGTAGATGGTCGAGACGATGCGCTGGCCGAAAGCGTCGTAGAGCGCATTGTCGACGGTGGCAGGCGTAATCCCGAACCGGGCCGCCGTCGCCCGGTCGATGACGAGATCGGCCGCGAGCCCTTGGCTCTGCATGTCGCTCGCTACGTCGGAGAGCTCCGGCAGTTGCCCGAGCCGCTGCATCAGCCGTGGCACCCAGATTTTTAGCGTGCCGGCATCCGGGTCTTGCAAGATGAAACGATATTGCGCGCGGCTGACGCTGGAATCGATCGTGAGTTCTTGAACCGGCTGCATGTAGAGCGAGACGCCAACGATCCCGGAAACCTCTTTCTGCAGGCGGCGGACGATTTCGCCCGCGGAGAGCGCCCGCTCGTCCCTAGGCTTGAGGTTGATCAAAAACCGGCCTGAGTTGAGCGTGGTGTTGTCGCCGTCGACGCCGATGAAGGAACTCACGTTGTCGACCGCCGGGTCGCGCAAGATCGCTGCCGCGAGTTGCCGCTGAAGGCCAGCCATCGCGGCGAAGGAAACGCTTTGCGGGGCTTCTGAAATCGCCTGTATCATGCCGGTATCTTGCACCGGAAAAAACCCTTTCGGAATCGTGGCATAGAGTACGATCGTGAGGCCAAGCGCGGCGACTGCAACGAACAGAGTAAGCGGCTGGTGCCGCAGCACGATGTCGAGCGTCCGGCCGTAGCGCGCGACCAATCCGTTAAATGCCCGCTCCGCCTTGAGATCGAAGCGGTTGCGCTGGCCGTCGGGGCGATGCCGGATGAGGCGTGCGCAGAGCATGGGCACGAGAGTGAGCGAAACGATCGCCGAAATTGCGATCGTGACCGCGAGCGTGATCGCGAACTCGTGGAACAGACGGCCGACCACCTCGCCCATGAACAAGAGCGGAATCAGCACCGCAATCAGGGATACGGTTAACGAAATTATGGTGAATCCGATCTGCTCCGAACCTTTGAGCGCGGCCTGTAAAGGCGGATCCCCGGCCTCGACGTAGCGGGCAATGTTCTCGATCATCACGATCGCGTCGTCGACAACGAACCCGGTCGAGATCGTCAAGGCCATCAGCGAAAGATTGTCGAGGCTGAATCCCAAAAGGTACATCGCGCCAAAGGTGCCGACTAGGGACAAGGGCACCGAAAGGCTGGGAATGATGGTCGCCGGAATATTGCGCAGGAACAAAAAGATCACGAGGATGACAAGCGCGACCGCCAGCCCCAGCTCGAACTCGACGTCGGCGACGGAAGCGCGGATGGTCGTTGTGCGGTCGCTCAGCACGCCGACGTTGACAGCGGCAGGGAGGTTCGCTGTGATCGACGGCAGCAGGCGTTTGATTGTGTCGACGACCTCGATCACATTCGCCCCCGGCTGGCGGCGGATGCTGAGGATTATGGCGGGAGTCGTATTGTCCAAGGCGCCGAGCTTCGTATTTTCGGGGCCCGGGCCGACGCTCGCTACATCCGAGAGGCGGACCGGACCTCCATTGCGGTAGGCAATGACGAGCGCGCCGTAGCCGGCGGCGCTGGTGATTTGGTCGTTGGCGTTGATCGTCGAGGCTTGTGCCGGGCCATCGAAACTCCCCTTCGGCGAATTGACGTTGGCATTGGCGATCGTGGTGCGGAGATCGTCGATGTTGAGGCCATAGGCGGCGAGCGCGGCGGGATTGAATTTTATCCGCACCGCCGGCCTTTGGCCGCCGCCGATGCTCACCAGTCCGACGCCCGGCTGTTGCGAAAGCTTTTGCGCGAGCCGCGTCTCGCTGATGTCCTCGAGCTCGGTCAACGGCAAGGTCTTGGAAGTGACCGCAAGAGTCATGACCGGCGCGTCGGCCGGGTTCACCTTGGCATAGACTGGAGGCGTTGGGAGGCCGCTCGGCAGCAAATTGTTGGCGGCATTGATCGCGGCCTGGACTTCCTGCTCGGCGACATCGAGTTTGAGGTCCAGGCTGAACTGCAAGGTGATGACCGAAGCGCCGGCCGAGCTTGACGAGGTCATCTGGTTGAGGCCGGGCATCTGCCCGAGCTGCCGCTCGAGCGGCGCGGTCACCGAAGACGTCATCACCTCGGGGCTCGCGCCGGGGAGAAAGGTTCGCACCTGTATCGTCGGATAATCCACTTCCGGGAGGGCGGAGAGAGGCAGAAAATTGTACGCGACGCTGCCGGCGAGCATGATCGCCGCCATGAAAAGCGTGGTCGCGACCGGGCGCAGAATAAACGCGCGGGATGGGTTCATCGTTGCGCCCCAGCCGGATGCCGCCGGGCGTTTATTCGTCTTCTTGCATCTTCTTGGGCATTCATGGCTGGCCCGGCTGGCGGGAATGGCCGCCGCCATGGTGGTTGCTTGGCCCGTTCTTATCGCGCGGTGCGGCATCGGCCGGCTGCGCGGCCCGGCCATCGGACCCCTCTCCACCGGCGGCGATCAAGACCTTTGCTCCGTCGCGCAAGCGGTCGGCGCCGTCGACGACAACTCTATCGCCAGGCGAAAGGCCCTTGTTTACCGCGAACATTGCGCCGTCCAGAGGTCCAAGGTCGACGGTTCGCGCAG
>JBQTKC010000181.1:0-4012 GCA_052386575.1 Beijerinckiaceae bacterium | reverse complement strand
CGCATCTCCTAAACCCGAACGCGAAAACCGGCGCTCGCCTGTGAGTGCCGAATGCCTCCCACAGGCCTTAGTTCCACGGCCGCTTCGAGGCGCTGGAGAAGGAGCTGCTCGGCCTCGTCGCGGGCGGAGATTATCGCGGGCCGGGGAAGTCGCCGGATCGGGCGGATGCGATGGTGTGGGGGATTACGGAGCTGATGTTGGGGAAGGAGAGGGCGGAGCCGCGGGTGGTGGGGTTCTAGAGGCGTTGTCAGAACGCTCGCTACTCGACCTCCTCGATGGGCAGTTCTCCGGCGGCGAGGATCGTAGGCTCGACGGGAGGCAGTGAGCCACATTCCCTGGCGGCTCCCGAAACCAGTGGCGGCTGAGCGCGGCGACGATACAGCGCGCGCCAAACGACCCGATAGTTGGCGCAGATTGCCGGGATGCGAACGTCCGAACGCCTCATGGTCTCTGCTGCGGCGTCTAGGCTTCGTTCCGAACTGACGAGGTAATAGGCGAACAGGCCCGTTGGGTCTCTGCTAACATCCTGCGCCCAATATTTGATCATCTGTGCATAAGTTGAGCCCCATTCGATGCGCTCGGTCTGCGCCTGCTCCAACTGAAACCAGGCTTCTTCGACATAGAATAAGGCAAAACTCCACCGCTCCGGATCGCTTATAATCCGCTCCAGGCAACCGCGCGGATCGTGATGGGCGTAGTTGAAATACAGGCAACGTATTTCCGGATGGCTCATTTCGAGATTGTACAGGTGGTATCCTCCGGCACTCAGCGCTGCCTCGGATGCCAGCCTTCCCTGATTACGAAACGTCGCATAGCCGGCGTACAACGTGAGCAGGACGATCACGGCGCCAACCCACTTGATGCTGTCCCTTCGCAGCTCTTTCAGCCGATCCGAATGGGGAAACAGCACAACCGACAGCAACATCAGAGCGCCGAGCAAAATGATCGCGGAGAGCGCAACCGTGACGACCAAATCCAGTTTGTCCGCCGCCCAGAGGCTCTCGCGCTCGGGCAGGATGAATAGCTTGACGAGCCAGACGAGAACCGACCCGGACAGGATCGCCAAGCCGAGCCCCGTTGCGCGAATGCGCCACGAATTCGGCCAGTTATTGATAGCTCGTCTCGGAAACGAAATAACAGATTTCAGGAGAGTACCCCAAAACGAACCGATGTTGGTTGGAGGTAAATCTTCCGCATCGTCGTCCGCAGTCGTTGAACGCAGCTTGCTCGGTCCCTTATCTTCATTTGTGCGATGGCTATGCGCCATTGTTGCCCTCACAGCTTTGGGGAGGATGCTGTCATTTGCAGGTCCTTTGCGCAACAGATTCAATGCGGCGCGAAATGTTCGGAGACCTTTGTCCGGACCCCTTCTGCGGCGCGGCCCCCGTCGCCCACCTGTTCGGGGCGGGGAAGGTCGTCCTCCACGGCCGCTTCGAGGCGCTGGAGAAGGAGTTGCTCGGGCTTGTCGCGGGCGAGCCCTATTGCGGGCCGGGGAAAAGCCCCGACCGCGCCGACGCCATGGTTTGGGGCATCACCGAACTGATGCTCGGCAAGGAACGCGGCGAACCAAGAATCGTAGGCTTCTGACGCGATGGCTTGTCAGCCGTAGCGTTGGCGAAGGCCCAAGCTGATGCTGCCACGGGTGGGGTGGCGCTGAGTGTTTTAATTTTGGCATAGGGGTGTAAGCTCATCTCCCCGCCAAGAGGCAGAGATTGTGGGGGAGATTGTGAGCGGGCCAATGGGGAACGACTCCATGACAAAAAAAAACGAGGCCGGGCAAGGAACTTGGGGACGGCGCCAGTTCTTGAGATCTGGGGCGGCGTATGTTGCGGCGGGCGTGGCCGGTGGAGCGTTAGGAGGAATTGGCGAGGGCATCTATAACACTATATTTCATCAGGAATCTCAGATAGAGATCGATATTAGGTATCTCTCATCGCTGTTCGATATCGCTGGCACGCCGCCTAGTATTTATGTGGGAAACGGTAATATTCTTGGGAGAGCAATAGGTATCTTGGATGTCTCAGGTTATTTAAGATTCTCTGCGGCTACGCTAATTGACTTTATCTCCGGATCGTTATCGATCGGTAGGAATGTTCTTGAAAGCAACAAAGATAGATCGTTTGCTTATGACCCTAATATGCAGTCCATTTTCTTGGGTCACCCATGGCCAACTCGGTTACTCGCCTTCTGATGGGGTATAGCCGGAACGAGCTTGGGGAAAATGAGCTGCCTGAAATAGACTATAGCGACGATAAAGTTAGATGGGCTTTTTTATTTGGGGAGTCTGGATTTGGGGTTTACGATGGCCGAGAGGTTAGAGCAGGCCGATATAGCAAGCGAACTTCGCAGCTAGCTTATCGTCCGGTATATAAACTTGTAGACAAGTCAACGCGCGAGACTCTGTCGCCGTCAATAAGTGACGGCATGCTTGATAATGAATGGGTAACCGTGATCCGTCGCCGAGATAGGGGAAGGTTTAAGACAGTCATCGCCGGTATGCCTGGTACAGGTACAGAAGCTTTTTTTTCTAATTTCCGGCTTAATGTGGCGCATCTATATCAAATGACCGAAAGGATTGACCAGTATCAGCTCATTGTTCCAGTTGCCTTGGATCACAGTGCTGGATTGGATAGGGTCAACCGTACGACTGGGACGATAGATTGGCCACATGCTCGTCTGCATGTGATCGCTTAGCTAAGCGGAAAAAATGCGTCGTGCCGATGTCTATTTAGCTCCGCCCCTGAGCCGGGGCCTAGTCAGCTGGAGCGACGCCTCGTCGTTGAACGCGGCGTTCTTCGGCCATTCGCAATCTAGCGGGCTCGGTGAACAGGCGTTCCAGAAGAACTTCAGTGAAGTCCTTCAGGTCGTCGGCGTCCTCTTGCTGCAAGTTCCCCACATGCGCTCCGTCATTGCCGTCTTCGCGCACGACAGCTGCGAGCTGGCCTAGCGTCTCTGGAAGTCGGCCATTTTCGATAAGCCAAGGTAAGCGAAGGCCGAGATCGCGGCGTTGTCGCCCATTAGGCTGAGGCACGTCGTCGTTTTCAGTTGGTAGTAGAGGCCGCGTCGCTAGGTCGAGGCATAGCCGGAACATCGTGGAGGCGGCGTTGAAGCACTCTAGTGCGAGGCAGGTGGCGCCTTCCCGAAAAATGCGCGCTATTTCCTCCGGCACATGCTCTGGCGGAGCTGCCGTCGCCATATTTGCTAGGCCGACGAAGCCGCGGACCTCGAAGAGATCGTTCAACGCAAACTGCGCTGTCCAAAAGCCATTTTGATTAAGTAAGTCTCGTGCATTGAAGTTATGGAGACGAAGAACAAAAATAGTAGCCTGATTGCATCGGCGGCAGATAGAGAAAACTTCAAATCGACGCTGCCAATCGGCATTGGCAGCAGGTATTTCGTTTGCACTGCCGACCGTAAAGGTTATCCTTCCGGCACCGCACCTCGGGCAATCGTGGACTATCTCTGCCATCGTTGCTCATTGCAAGTTGGGCTACTGATCCAAAAAGCTCCGCATCTTCCGCGACCGCGACGGATGCTTGAGCTTCCGCAGCGCCTTGGCCTCGATCTGCCGGATCCGCTCGCGCGTCACGCTGAACTGCTGCCCCACTTCCTCCAGCGTGTGATCGGTGTTCATGCCGATGCCGAAGCGCATTCTGAGGACGCGCTCCTCGCGGGGGGTGAGTGACGCCAGCACCCGGGTCACGGTCTCCTTGAGGTTCGCCTGGATCGCCGCATCCACCGGGATCACCGCGTTCTTGTCCTCGATGAAGTCGCCGAGGTGGCTGTCCTCCTCGTCGCCGATCGGCGTTTCGAGGCTGATCGGCTCCTTGGCGATCTTCATCACCTTGCGGACCTTCACCAGCGGCATCGACAGCCGCTCGGCGAGGTCTTCGGGGGTCGCCTCGCGGCCGAATTCGTGGAGGAACTGGCGGCCGGTGCGGACCAATTTGTTGATCGTCTCGATCATGTGGACGGGGATGCGGATCGTCCTCGCCTGGTCGGCGATGCTGCG